>JAEWNX010000031.1 GCA_023461135.1 Pseudomonadota bacterium | reverse complement strand
GCCTCTACATGTTCTTCCTGCCGTACTTTCCGAAGAAGCGGGCGGCATGACGATGGCCAGGAAGACCGCGAAAAAGAAAACCGCCGCGAAGAAAACGGCGAAGCCGAAGCTTCTCTCCGGCGGCAATCCGCAAATCGCGAAGGGCTACGGCGAGGCGCCGGTGAAGGCCTACATCGCTGCGGCGTCAGGCTGGCGGCGCGACGTCTGCAAACGGCTCGACGCCATCATCACGAAGTCCGTTCCCGGCGTGAAGAAAGCCGTGAAGTGGAATTCGCCGTTCTACGGTGTGGAGGAGGGGCTTTGGTTCGCAAGCTTCCACGTCTTCGCACGCTACGTGAAGGTGACCTTCTTCCAAGGCGCGTCGCTAAAGCCGCCGCCGGAGGGCAAATCGAAATACCCAGCCGTCCGCTACTACGACATTGGCGAAGGCGAACTCGACGAAAAGCAGTTCGCAGCCTGGATCAAACAAGCTGCCAAGCTGCCTGGCGAAAAGATGTGAGCCATGAAGAAGGCCGTGAAGAAAACCGCTGCTCCAGCCGATTGGCGCCGCGACACGCTCGCGCGCGTGCGCACGCTCATCAAGGAAGCCGCGCCCGGCGTGAGCGAAGAAGCCAAGTGGAAAAAGGCGACCAATCCCGCCGGCGTGCCAACCTGGTCGCAGGACGGCATCATCTGCACGGGCGAGACCTACAAGGATAAGGTCAAGCTCACCTTCGCCCGCGGCGCATCGCTCGCCGATCCCGCGAAGCTCTTCAACGCCGCCGACACCGGCGCCACGCGCCGCGCCATCGACATCCGGGAAGGCGACAAGCTCAACGAAAAAGCCTTCAAGGCGCTCATCAAGGAAGCCGTCGCGGCGAACGGCGCGAAGAAGCCCGTGAAGAAGAAGGCTTGAGGCGAAGCCGCAACCGTAGGCATGATCCTCGCACTTTATGAATCATGCGCCCCACAAGGGGGCCGGGGAAAGTGACAACCGCCATCACCCACGCCGCCTGGCTCAAGGCCAAGGAAACGCAAGCGCTCATCGGCGCGCTTGAAGCCGCGCGCGCGGCCGGTTCGCGTTTCGTCGGTGGCTGCGTGCGCAACACGGTGATGGGCCACGAGATCGACGACATCGACATCGCCACGCAGCTGACGCCGGATCAGGTCGTCGAGGTTTGCACCAAAGCCGGCTTCGCCGCGCACCCGACCGGCATCGAGCACGGGACCGTCACCGTCGTCGTCAATCACAAGCCGTTTGAAGTCACCACGCTCCGTCGCGATGTCTCCACTGACGGCCGCCGCGCCACCGTCGCCTTCACCGAAAGCTGGGAGGAGGACGCCCAGCGCCGCGACTTCCGCATCAACGCACTCTACGCCGACGCAACGGGCGCCATCCAAGATCCCACCGGCGGCGGTCTCGACGATGCGCGCGCCGGCCGCGTCGTTTTCATCGGCGACGCGCATCAGCGCATCAAGGAAGACTACCTGCGCATCCTGCGCTTCTTCCGCTTCAACGCCTGGTACGCGCGGACGCCGATCGATCCCAACGGACTCCAAGCCTGCGCCGATCTTGTCGCCGGTCTCGATCATCTGTCAGCGGAGCGCGTCTGGAAAGAAACCAAGAAGCTGCTCGAAGCGCCGGACCCGCGCGCGGCGTGGGAAGGCATGAGCGCGATCGAAGTGCGTGCGCGCGCTTTGCCTGAATTGTCCAACGAAACGCGCCTGGACGCGCTCTGCACGCTCGAAGCCGATCTGATGCTGCCAATCGATCCGATGACGCGCGTCGCCGCCGCGCTAACAGGCCAAGAGAGCGCGAAAGCGCTCGCGCGGCGGCTGAAGCTCTCCAACGAAGAGCGCGACCGCCTCGTCGCCGCGCTGGGCGATGAGGTAAAACTCACATCCTACATGTCGCTGCGCGACATGCGCCGCGCGATCTACACGCTCGGCAACCAAGCGTTCCGCGACCGCGTCATGCTCGCCTGGGCGGACGCTGGTGGAGAGAAAGCGCAACAATGGCGCGCGCTCGTCGCGCACGGCCAGATGTGGACGCCGCCGAAACTCCCGCTCACCGGCGATGAAGTGATGGCCGCCGGCGTGCCCGCAGGCCCGAAGGTCGGCGTCGTGCTGCGGGAAGTGGAAGCCTGGTGGATCGACGCGGATTTCCCGGATGACAAGCTCAGTATTATCGAGCGATTGAAAGCCGTCGCCCAAGGCCTGAGCTAGTTCGTCATCCCGGACACGCGAAGCGTGATCCGGGACCCAGGGGAAAACACGCCGTTCTACGATCCCCTGGGTTCCGGGTTCGCGCTGCGCGCGCCCCGGAATGACGGAAGAGGGAAGTCCAGTCTGCGGATCCATTTCCGCGCCGGTTCCTCGATGAACAGGTACGCGATCATCGACGCCGCGATGCACGCGGCGAACACGCCAACCACCGCGCCTATGCGTACGAGCAGATCAGACGTCTCCGTCACGCCCACACGCTCCAGCGCGTGAAACCACACGATGTCGATCGGCAGATGGATCATGTAGAGCGCGTAGCTCGCCGCGCCGAGAAACACGAACACGCGCGAACTCATCGGCGCATCGACGCCATGGCGCGAGGTTTCCGCGAGGCCGTAGAGCAAGCCCGCAAGTCCGAACCACACCAAGCCTTCCCACCAGCCGAAGCTCGTCACCGCGGCGATCCAGCCTGTGCTCACAGCAACGATTGGCCAAGACCAGCTCTTATGCGCCGGCGTCACGCGTCCGAACGCGTAGAGCGCAACGCCCAAGAAGAACGATGGCAGAATCCGCAACGCGCCGATCTGCGCGGTCATTTGACTGAAATCGTTGCCGACCCATGGCAGCACCGAATGCAAATTGTCGAGCGCGGCAAATGAAACGAGGCAAAGCACCAACGCGCCCGCCGCAAACGACCCCGCCCAACGCTGCGCTTTAAGCGTCAGCGCTGCGATCAAAGGAAAGAGTAAATACGCCGCCCATTCCGCGCTGATCGACCAGCTCGGAAAATTCCAACCCACCGCCGCGGTCGTTCCCCAGGCGTGCACCATAAAGAGATGCGCCGGCAGATCGCTCCACTTGAACGCATTCGGCGAGCCGACCCCGGCGCCCATCGCTGTCGCGCCCGCGAACAGCACGATCATCGCGGCCAGCGCCGCCAGGTGCATGGGGTAAACGCGCGCGATCCGGTTCTTGAGGAAGCCGCCATAGCCGAACCGGCGATCCTCGAGGCTCGTCAGATAGACGTGCGCCAGGTTGAAGCCGGAGAGGGTGAAGAAGAGGTCGACCCCCAGATAGCCGTCCGCGATCAGCCCCCAGCGCCCCAGATCGAGGCCCAGATGGTCCTTGAAATGGTACAAAAGCACCCAGAACGCCGCGAGAAAACGAAGCGAAGTCAGCGGCTTAAGGTCTTGCGGATAGGCGAGTGCGGTCATGGCGGCTCCCCGAACGCAAGAATAAGGCCGGGCCGCATCTTGTTATAACATGCGTTATAACTTAGATTGACACAGCCATGACCGACAAAACCAAAAAGCCCAAGGGCGTCTCCGATTCCAAGCAGCACGACTTCCAGGCCCAGCCGCCCGCGAAGCCGTTCGGCCGCACACTCAAAGTCCGCAAGATCGGCAACTCGCTCGGGGTCGTCCTGCCGAAGGATGTGCTCGCGAAATTGCGCGTCGGCGAAGGCGACGAACTCAGCGTCAGCGACACGCCGGACGGCGTGGCCCTGACTGGCGGGGATGCGGAGTTCACGCGTCAAATGGAGATCATGCGCGACATCATGCGGCGCTACCGCAATACGTTGCGCGAGTTGGCGAAGTGAACGCGCCTTTTTGGGTGGAGCGTCGCATCGTGCTGGTCTCGCACGATGAGGCGCTCGCCGCACATGGCGGCGCAT
>JAEWNX010000030.1 GCA_023461135.1 Pseudomonadota bacterium | reverse complement strand
CACGCCGGCGGGCGCGGCAAGGGCAAGTTCAAGGAAGCCGACGCGGGCGAGAAGGGCGGCGTGCGCATCGCCTTCAAGCCGGAGGATGTCGGTCTCTACGCACAACAGATGCTCGGCAAAACCCTGGTGACGCTGCAGACCGGCCCCGCTGGCCGCGTCGTCAAACGCCTCTACATCGAAGAAGGCGTGAAGATCGCCAAGGAATTCTATCTCTCCGCGCTGGTTGATCGCGAACAAGGCCGCGTTGCATTTGTCGCCAGCGAAGCCGGCGGGATGAACATCGAAGAAGTCGCGCACGATACGCCGGAGAAGATCACCACGGTGGGCATCGATCCGATCACCGGCCCCACCGCTGCCGACACCGCGAAGATCGCCGCCGCGTTCGGCATCAGTGGCGACCTCGCCGCGCAGTGCGATGCGCTGATCAAGAAGCTCTACGACGCGTTCGTGAAGAGCGACATGAGTCTGCTCGAAATCAATCCGCTCATCGTCACCGAAGACGGCAAGCTCATCTGCGCGGACGCCAAGGTGAGCTTCGATTCGAACGCCGAGTTCCGCCATCCCGAATGGGAAGAGCTGCGCGATCTCGGCGAAGAGAATGAAAAGGAGATCGAAGCCTCCAAGTATGATCTCTCTTACATCGCGCTCGACGGCGAGATCGGCTGTCTCGTCAATGGCGCGGGCCTCGCCATGGCGACGATGGACATCATCAAGCATTTCGGCGCCGAGCCCGCGAACTTCCTCGATGTCGGCGGCGGCGCCGACAAGAACAAGGTGGAAGCCGCCTTCAAGATCATCCTCGCCGATCCGAACGTGAAGGGCATCCTCGTCAACATTTTCGGCGGCATCGCCCGCTGCGACGTCATCGCCGCCGGCGTGATCGAAGCGGTGAAGGAAACCGGCCTCTCCGTGCCGCTCGTCGTACGCCTCGAAGGCACCAACGTCGAAGAAGGCAAACAGATCATTCGCGACAGCGGCCTCAACGTAATCGCGGCGGACGACCTGGAAGACGCGGCGCGGAAGATCGTGAAGGCTGTGAAGGGGTAGCGTGGCGAAGCCAAACAAGTCCGATGGCTTGATGCACGATATTTGCGTTGGCTGGGGCTTTTGCGGTTGTAGGCCACACCGGCGACCCTCGCCATGTGCTCCACCTGATCCCGAAAGAAGGACGCGTTACGGCTCAGCAATTTGCCACTGGGTAGTGCAAGCCGATTGGCCATGCGATTACGATGATCCGCGGTATGAGCCATTTCGAAAGAAATGGGTTGGGCAACTTGCCCAGCTATTCGTGAAGCATATGGGCGCAGAGGCGGTGGACGCGACGACCTTGAAATCGGGGGAAGCACGATGATCGGCTATATGACGCTCGGCACCAACGATCTGCCGCGCAGCGCAAAGTTCTACGACACCATCCTCACCGCCCTCGGCCGTCAGCGCATGATGGGCAGCGAGGCGGACGGCTTCATCGCGTGGGGCGAAGCGGGCGGGGGCGCTGGCCTCGGGCTCACCAAGCCGTTCGACGGAAACCCCGCCACAGTCGGCAACGGCGTGATGGCCGCGCTCGCGTGCGAGAGCCGGGCGCAGGTCGACCAAATCTACAAGCTCGCGCTCTCGCTCGGCGCCAAGAACGAAGGGCCAGCCGGTCCGCGCCAAGGCCCGCCCGGTTTCTACGCCGGCTATTTCCGCGATCTCGACGGCAACAAGCTCAACGTCTTCACCATGGACCCCGACGCAAAGCGCGCGCACGTCGTCGGCTACGCCACCATGGGCACGAACGACATCGCGCGCGCGCGCACATTCTACAGCGCCATCGCCGAGGTGCTTGGCGCCGGCCTCGTCTGGGAGATCCCGGACTCCATCGTCTGGTCCAAGCCGAACGGCGCGGCGTTCGACATCACCAAGCCGTTCGACGGCAATCCCGCCACCGTCGGCAACGGCGCCATGGTCGCGCTCGACTGCGCCGATCCCGCGCAAGTGGACGCCGTGCACAAAACCGCACTCGCACTCGGCGGCAGCGACGAAGGCGCGCCGGGCGAACGCTGGCCCGGCTTCTACGCCGGCTACTTCCGCGATCCCGACGGCAACAAGCTCAACGCCTTCGTGATGAGCTAGCTCCAGCGCCGTCCACGCCGGGACGGGCTGTCGTCGTATCCCATGCCGATGGTGGCGCGCCGCACGCGGTCGTCGCTGGAGCGGCCGACGCGCAGGCGGTCGCGCACATAGACGATGCCGCGCACGTCGTTGGCGAGATGATGCGCGCGGTCGGCGTCGCGTTGGCTGCGCACCGCGCCGTCGAGGATCGCTTCGTTGTCGATCACGCGCACCAGGATGTCGGACGCGTCCAGGTCGGGATCGTCGCGGAGGCGATCGACGATCTCTTCGCGCAGATCTTCGTCGTCGTCGTGACGCAGGCGCGGGCCGACGCCGCGGAAATCGCGCCGCTCGCGGCGTTCGCCGCGGCGATCTTCGCGCTCGTCTTCGCGCGCCTCGATCTCATGGTCC
>JAEWNX010000029.1 GCA_023461135.1 Pseudomonadota bacterium | reverse complement strand
CCGGAGGGCGCGGACACCATCCTTATTCAAGAGGACGCCACGCGTGCGGGCGATTGGCTCGACGCGCCCGCCGTTGCTCCAAATCGTCACATTCGCCCTGCCGCGAGCGACTTCGGCGCTGCCGATCTGCTGCTGCAACGCGGATGCACGCTCAATGCGGGCGCATTGACGCTCGCAGCGGCCGCCGGCCTTGCACGCCTTGACGTCATCGCGAAACCGCGCGTGACGATTTTCTCAGGCGGCGACGAGATTGTGTTGCCCGGCGCTGAAGCCACGCCCGATCAAGTCTACGATTCCACGCGCTACGGCGTCGCCGCGCTGGTGTCTGGCTGCGGCGCCGCGCCCCGGCTGACGCCGCTTTTGCCCGACGACCGCGCCTCTGTACGCGCGGCGGTCGCGCCGGCGCTGAGCGACGGCGATCTCGTCGTCATGATCGGCGGCGCGTCCGTCGGCGACCACGATCATGCGCGCGCGGCGTTGGCCGATCTCGGCGCCGAGTTCATCGTCGAGAAAGTAGCGGTGCGGCCGGGCAAGCCGACATGGTTCGGCGTTTGCCGGCGCGCGCCTGTGCTCGGCTTGCCAGGCAATCCCGCATCGGCGCTGGTCTGCGCGCGCCTGTTCTTGCGCCCGTTGCTCGACAAGATGCTTGGCCGCGATCCCGCACTCTCGTGCGCAACACGCGCTGCCCGACTACACACGCCGTTGAAAGCCAATGGCGCGCGCGAGACCTACCTGCGCGCCCGATCATGGCATGACGACCAAGGCCAGCTCTGGTCCGAGGCGTTCCCCGACCAAGATTCCTCACTGATGCGAGTATTCGCTGCGTCCGACTGCCTGATCCAGCGCATGCCGGAGGAACCGGCCATGGGGCGCGGCGACCTCGTCGTCATCCTCCCCCTTTAGAAGATCAGCCAGAGCGTGATCAGCGTGAGGACGATGGTCACAACCGCACAAATGACGGGCCAAACTTCTGGCCCGCCGTGCTTCACGGACACCGTCTTCATCGGCTCGCTGCCATGCTGGTCGTCGGTGAACTCGGCATCGACTCCCCGCCGCAACGCCGGATTGATGCCGTCGCCAGGCTTTGCAGCATCCCCGCCTTCGGCCGGTGGTTCAGTGCTCATGGGCTATCTCCGCGAACAGCGGCCAAATGCGCCAGTCGGCGCTCTATCATCATTTCGAGACACGCGGCGCCAGGGTCCTCGCAGTCGCGCAAACGCGTCATTAGTTGCGTCCACTCGTCGGGGTGAGCGTTGCGGCTGAAATCGCCAACCGCAGCGCGCACGAAACTCTGCGGGCTTTCCGCTTCGCGCACGGCCGCATCGCGGGCGCGCGCGACCAAGGCTTCCGGGAGCGCCAGACGATCGAGGTTGGCGGCGGATTTGCGCGCCATGGCGAGTATGTCGCCGAGCATCAGCATCCGCCGCCGTCCGCGCAGGAAGAGAAGCCAGCGTCGGGCGGCGTCAGCTCGACACCTTCGATCCGCGCCTTGGCGGCGAGATCGGCGACAAACTGCGCCGCGCCAACCGCCCACGCGCGCGCTTCCAGCATGTCTCGGATCTTCGGCTCGACCATCTCGTACGGCAGCATGCGGCCCTCGATGCGGCGCGCCAAGTGAAGAACGTGCCAGCCGAAGCGCGAACGGATTGGCGCTCTGCCCGTCTCCCCTTCCTCCAACGCTTCCAACCCCGCCTGCACCGGCGGGGCAAGCTCGCCGCGCCTGATCTGCCCGAGTGAACCGTCCTGCTGCGCAGTCGGGCACTTGGAACGCTCGCGCGCCGCGGCGGCGAAGGCTCTCGCATCGTCGCCGACCAATTCGATAATCGCGCCGCACTCCGCTTCGGCCGCAGCCCAGCCCGCTTCGTCGTTGGACGCCGGTTCGATTAGAATGTGCGACGCTTCAAACAGCGTAGGCGTGACGAAACGCGACTGCATGCCCTCGTAAAGACGGCGGCACTCCTGCTCGGTGGGCGACGCTGGCTCGAGCGACTGCTCCAGTACGGTTCGGATAAGGCTCTCGTCATCCGTCTCGAAGCGGCCATCCGTCACTTCTTCCGGTGCGGGCGCAAGCTCAAGGTGTCGCGCTTGGCGCAACAGCAACTCGCGCACCACCAGCGCGCGCGCCGCTTCGCGCCAAGCTTCCGCGGGATCCGGACTTGGGTGGTTTTGCGTTTCCTGTGCAATGCGCTCCGGTTCGATCTCAATGCCATCGACCAGGACGGGCGGGAACTCGGGCTCGGCCTTGCTGCCGCAACCGCACGCGGCAGATGATGGTGCAGGCGCTCGTTTCGGCCCTTCGCCGGCGCGCGAATGGGTGACTTCGAAGCGCGGCTTCATTGGCCGCTCTCGGCTTGCGCGCGATCTGGCGCCGGTCCGCCATAGCCAGGCGGCGCGGTGACGGGCCCCTGGGTCAGCGATGCCGGTTCGGGATGCTTCAGGCTGCCTTTGGTGCGCACGATCTGATAGCCGGGGCGAAATAGATAGAAGAGCGGGATGCTCCAAATGTGCACAAGGCGCGAGAATGGCGTGATTAGGAAGAGCGTCAGCCCGAGCACGATGTGCAGCTTATAAACCAGCGCAGTATCGACGATGAGATCGGCCGCCGCCGGGTTGAACGTCAGCAATCCGTTCGCCCAGCCCATGAAAAGAACCATCTCCGAACCGTCCAGATGTCGAATGGTCCAATAGGTGGTGGCGATTCCGACCGTGAGCTGCAGCCACAACAGCATGAGCACGCCGATGTCCGTCCAATGCGACGAACGGCGGATGCGAGCATCGAACAGACGCCTATGCAGCAGCATCGAGCACCCGATCCACGCAGCAATCCCCGCTATCCCGCCAACAATCAGAGCGGCGTGCTGCTTGAAACTGTGACTGATGCCGACGGCGTCGAACACGTTGATCGGCGTCAGGAGACCCACGACGTGACCGCCGACCAGCACCAGAACGCCCATATGGAAGAGGTTCGAGCCGATCAGCATCTGTTTGCGGCGCAGGAACTGGCTCGATTGCGAGCGCCAGGAATACTGCGCCTTGTCGAAGCGCAGGATGCTGCCGACGATCAGTACGGTGACGCAAAGATACGGGTACCAGCCAAAAAGCAGATAGTTGAGCGTGCTGTCCATCGTCGTGGCTCCCTCAGCGCTTTGAGTCGACGCCGTTCGCCGGCCTCGCCCACGCGCGCAGTTTCGTCATAAGGCCGGTCGCTGCGGGTTGTTCAGGCCCGAACTTCACCGGCGCCTCCTCCCAATCTTTATCGACGGCTTCAAAATCATCGGCGCGCGGATCGGGTTTGGCGCGCAGTTCGCTGAGTAGCTCGCTGTTCGCGCGCGCGCCTGAGAATTCGATGGCCGCGCGCAGCACCGCCGCGTAGGAAGACCCCCGCTCCCGCAGCCGTTCGTGCAGCGCCTCCAGCACGTGCGCCGGCTCGGCGAGCGCCTGACGCGCTTCCTTGATCGTCAGCAACGAGGCGAATTCCAAGAACGCCGGTACGTAATCTGGCAACTCGTCCGAGACCATGAGCAGGCCCTGGTCCGCATACGTGCCGCGCAGATCGATCATTGCCTGCCCGCGCTCGCGGCTCTCGCCGTGCACGTGCTCGAACATATGCAGCGATAAGGAGCGCGTGCGGTCGAACAAATCGACATAAGCGCCCTGGAGATCGAGGATGTCCTCGCTCTCGATCTCCTGCAGCAGCGGCTCGAGCGATGTGCGAGCCGCCGGCGAGAGCACACCATCGCGCGCGAGCGCTTCGCGCAACTCGGTCACGCCGGCCTTCAGTTCGTCGCTCGGGTAGGAGAGCAATAGCGAGAGAACTTTGAGACTGGCGATCACGTCGGAATATCCATGTAGCGCTTGCGCGGGGTGCGGCCGGGCTGCCCGAAGAGATCCGCGCGTGTTGTGCCGTTGGTGGGGTCCTTGAACGCGAAGCCCGCGGCGCCGCGGAGCCAATAGGCGTCTTCGTTGATTTCGCGCTGCGCCGTCGGGATGACGTAACGATCCTCGTAGGCGGCGAGGCCCATATAGCGGTACATTTCTTCGATGATCGCGCCCGTGAGGCCCACGCGCTGGGCGATCCTCTCGTCCTTCACGCCTTCGACGGTCTTGGCGCGCATGTAAGCGCGCATCGCCAGCATGCGTTCGAGCGCGTTGGCGATCGGCTCCTCGGCGCC
>JAEWNX010000028.1 GCA_023461135.1 Pseudomonadota bacterium | reverse complement strand
GCGGACCGCCCGGCGACGCCCTTGTCGAGTTAACCGTGCGCCCGCACCCGTTCTTCCGGCGTGAGGGACAAGACATCCACATGGACCTCCACATCTCGTTGACCGAGGCGGTGGAAGGCGGCCGAGTTCAAGCGCCGACCGCGGCTGGCCCGGTCAGCCTCACCATTCCGGCCGGCTCCAACACGGGAAAGATGCTGCGGCTCAAGGGCAAAGGCGTCGGCGGACAGGGCGATCAGTTCGTCCGCCTCCAGGTCGTGCTGCCCGATGTGGTGGACGAAGACTTGAAAAAGTTCGTCAAGAAATGGCCTAAAAGAAGCTACGTTCCCCCGCGTCCCGGGAACTAGGCAAACCCTGCTGCGCCATTCAGGGCCCATTCAGTGCCTCCCACGTAAAGCTTTCTGGCCATGTGGGCGAAAAACCTCCTCGTCGCCGGCTTTGCCGTGCTGAGCGCCGCCGCCGCGCCCTTCGACGCCGTACGCCAAGCGTACACGGGCGAGGCCTGGGTTGTTCCCGTGCAGGATCGCCGTGGCGAACAAGCGCGCGACATTCGCTCGCTGCGCGAAGTGGTGGCCGAATTGCAGTCCCGTTACGGGGGCGACCTGATCTCCGCGCGTCTTGAGGACGGCCCACGCCCTGTTTATGTGCTGCGGTGGCGGATGCCCAACGGCGAAGTGCGCGATTTCCGCGTGGACGCCTCCCGCTAGGATGATGTGAGCCATGCGGGTCTTGGTGGTCGAAGACGATAAGAACTTGCGTGAGCAGCTCAGCGGGGCGCTCACCGACGCGGGCTATACGGTCGATGCGGCCGACAACGGCGAGGACGGGCAATTCCTCGGCGAAACCGAGCCATACGATCTGGCCATCCTCGACCTCGGCTTGCCGAAGGTCGACGGGCTGTCGGTGTTGAAGGCTTGGCGCCAGGACGGCCGCACGATGCCGGTTCTGATCCTCTCGGCCCGCGACCGCTGGAGCGAGAAGGTCGAGGGCCTCGATCTCGGCGCCAATGATTACGTCACCAAGCCCTTCCACATGGGCGAACTGCTCGCGCGCGTGCGCGCGAACGTGCGCCGCCAAACCGATCACCAAAGCGCTGTGATCGAGGTGGGCGACCTCAGGCTGAATTCCGCCACCGGCCAAGTCACGGTGAACGGCGCGCCGGTGAAACTAACCGCGTACCAGTACAAGGTGCTCGACTACCTGATGCATCACGCCGGCCGTATCGTCTCCCGCACCGAGCTGACCGAGAAGATCTACAGCCAGGATCACGAGCGCGACTCGAACACGATCGAGGTGTTCATCGGCATCCTCAGAAGGAA
The DNA here is from genome assembly GCA_023461135.1 of Pseudomonadota bacterium. GTDB lineage: Bacteria > Pseudomonadota > Alphaproteobacteria > Caulobacterales > Aquidulcibacteraceae > Vitreimonas. The sequence continues at coordinate 1,447 of JAEWNX010000028.1, read as the reverse complement.
GATCGGCTCTAACCGCATCATCACCGAAAAAGGTCTCGGCTACCGACTTATCGACCCGGCCACGGAGCAGCAGTGAGCGAAGGCTCCTCCAAGTCCTCCCCCGTTTACGTGGGAGGTGCTGAGCGAGGCGGAGCGGAGGGGCAAGTTGCGCGGGACGACGACAACGCCCCCGACAGCTCCCCCGCAGGCGGGGGAGCATTTGGTTTCTTCCAGAGCTTCCGCGCGCTGATCCGCCGCTCGCTGGCGGCGCGCTTGCTGACCATCGCCCTCGTCAGCGTGCTCAGCCTTATGGCGATGGGCGTGATCGCGCATGGGCAATTCCAGCGTCAGTTGCTGCGTTTGCTGATCGATCCGGAAATCCAAGCCGTCGCCGACAATCTGGTTGGCAATGCGGGCCCGGGGCTATCCGGCGAAATCGCCCTGCAAGACCTTCCCTACGATCCACGCTATTTGCAGCCGTTGAGCGGGCGTTATTTCCAAGTCGCGCGAATTCAGGACGACGGCGCGCTTGACGTGCAGGTGATCTCGCCCTCGCTGTTCGACGTCAGCATTCCGCTCGACAGCAAGCTTCAAGCGCAACTGACCGCGTCCGATGCGCCGCGCCAGCCGCGTTTCATCGACATCCCTGGGCCGGACGACGAACCGCTGCGCGTTGTGGCGCGCGTTGAACAGATTCCCCAACTCGAAGGACGCTATCTCTTCCTCGTCGGCGTTGCGCCGCGCGCGATCCTGGCGCCTGCCGCCAACCTCGTCGGCATTTCCTTCGCCATCTTCCTCGGCTTCTGCGCGCTCATGGTCGCGGCGGTGACCGTGCTGCAGATACGCGTCGGACTTGAGCCGTTGCGAGAATTGCGGCGCGACATCGCGGAGGTCCGGCGCGGCGAGCATGAGCGGCTGCAGGGCGACTATCCCGCGGAACTGAAGCCGGTCACGCAGGAGCTCAATGCGCTCGTGGACCATAACCGCGAAGTCGTGGAGCGCGCCCGCCGCCACGTCGGCAATCTGGCGCACGCGCTGAAAACCCCCATCGCAGTGCTGAAGAACGCAGCCGCGGAAGGCAACGCGGAAGACACGGTGATGAAGCAATCCATCGACGAGATGGAAAAGTTCGTCGAGCGCCAGCTCCGCCGCGCACGCGTCGCCGCCCGCGCCGAAGCGCGCGCCGGCGCCACCATCGCCTATCGCACGCCGGTGCTGCAGAACCTCGAAGACCTCGTCTTCATGATGGAGCAGAAGTACGATCACGAAAAAGCGATCGATATCTCCATCGTAGCGGAAGGCGATGTCACCTTCCGCGGCGAGCGCGAGGATTTGTTGGAGATGGTCGCTAACCTGATCGACAACGCCTGCAAGTACGGCAAAAGCCAAGTGGCCGTGCGCTTGCTGCCGCCGTTCGGCGATTGCCTGTTCGAGATCGTGGTCGAGGATGACGGGCCGGGCCTCAGCG
>JAEWNX010000027.1 GCA_023461135.1 Pseudomonadota bacterium | reverse complement strand
TCACCGCACAGGGCGCACCGGCAGGGGCACATTGCAGACGTTGATGCGTCCTGTCGGCTCGGCGAAGAAATCTTCGCGGCGGTTGCGGCGCGAGTCGATCACATCGCGGAAGGTCTGGCTGTCGGTGCGCAACGCTTCGAGATGAGTGCGTTCGCCCGCGGAGACTTCGGAGGCGAGGCGAACGGAGCGGATTGCCGTGAGTTGCTCGGGATTCTCATAGAAGCCCAGCGGTCCTGTGCCGCGCGGAAGCGCCGTCAGCAGCTCCATGCCTTGGACGATGCGGCCGACCATGGCGAGGTTGCGGTCGAGGTGGCGCGGGGCCTGGCCGATCACGGTGTAGAGTTCGGATGAGTTGCCGGTGTTCGGCGGGTTCTCGCGGCCAACGCCGATGGCGCCGTAGCAATGCAGCATCCACGTTTCGCCGCGTCCGTTGCGCGCCGCCCAGAAGCCGTTCGTGAAGCCGGTTTGCGGTGCGTAGGAATCCGGGTCTGGCAAACGCGTGAACGGCAACCCTGCAGCGCTGCGATAATATTCGTGTGCGGCGATCTCGGCACGCGCTTGGCCCAGCTCGTGCGGACTATCTTCAGCGCGGCCCCATTGCACCACGTAATTGTCCTGCACCCGCGTGATGAAGGCGCCATCCCAGTAATGCGCGCGCGCAAGCGCACGGACATTTTCGGCATGCTCGGGCGAGAAATCGGGCGACAGCGCGATGATCACGCGCCCCCCCGGGACCTCCATGTACAGCGTCCAATCCGGATCGAGCGGAGCCCAATCGGTGGCGGGCGATTGTTCCAGGATATCGCTGAGGGCGCGCACGGGCGCCTGATTATCCGAGGCCGGCGCCGCCGTTGCGCACGCCGCGAGCGCCAGAAGCCCCAAAAGTCCGCTGACCCGCATATCCCCTCCTCAAATTCGGGCGTGATCTGGGCAGGGATTGCCCGCCAGCGCAAGCGGCTGGTCCTGGCGCGCGAGATCGTCGTATCAGGAGCCATGACTGACGACGTTCCGCCCGCCCCTGCTCCGACCCGCAAATTGGGCGGCGCCAATCAATTGTTGATCGACCTTGGGCCGATCCTGGTGTTCGTCGTCACCTTCAACGTGCTCAACAGGATCGAGGCGACCAAGGAAAACGCCGTCTACATTTCCACCGGCATTTTCATTGTCGCTGTCTTGGCCGCCATCGGCTGGTGCAAGCTCAAGCGCGGGAAAATACCGCCCGTCCTGATCGTCACCGGTATTCTCGTCACGGCGTTTGGCGGTCTGACGATCCTGCTGCACGATCCGGCGATCATCCAAATCAAGTTCACCTTCACGTTCCTGTTCTACGCGGCCGCCATCCTTTTCTCGCTCGCGATACGTCAGAACGTCTGGAAGCTGTTCTTCCGGCACATTTTCAACTTGCCCGACCGGATATGGAATGTGTTCGCGGTGCGCTGGGCGGTGTTCTATCTGGCTCTGGCCGGGGTCAACGAGGTGCTGCGCTATTACTTCAACGCGGCCAACGGAAATTTCGACGTGTGGCTCAATGTGCGGACGCTTCTGACCTATCCCGCCGTTTTCCTCTTCATGCTGCTCAACATGCCGCTGGTGCTGAAGCACCACCGGGACGAGGACGCGGCGCCCGAACAAGCGGCGCCCTCCGCCTGAATTGCGCCAGTTTCGGGCTGATTTTCGCCTTCCTGGGGAACCAAGCTCGAACACGTGATTGAACCCGTAATGTTCGGCGTTAATGTTCGCGCGCTTTCAGGGGCGGCGAACTATGGCTCGGAAGATGGCGGACCCCGTTGAGTCCGGGCCCTACCGGCTCGCACTTTCCACGAGTCATTTGCTGCACAGAGCCGAACAACTGGCGGCCGATCGGTTTACGCAATTGGTCGGGGACACGGTCACATTGCGCCAGTTCGCGGTGCTCGCTGCGGTCGCGGAAAGGCCGGGTCTGAGCCAGATAGACTTGGTGCGCGCAACGGGCATCGACCGGTCGACGCTCGCAGAGATGCTGACCCGTCTGGAGCGGCGCGGCCTGATCGGACGCGCCACCTCTGAAGCCGACGGCCGTGCGCGCTCCGTCAGTTTGACGACACAGGGGCTGGCGAGCTTCCAAGCCTCCATCCGGCACGCCCGCGCGGCGGACGCGGCAATCCTCGACATGCTCCCGCGAACCAAGGCGAAGTCGTTGCACAGTATCCTGACGAAGTTGTCCAAGCTCGCGGACGAAGCGGCCGCGAAAGCGGAACGCACGGCGCGGCGGCAAGCCAAGCGCGAAGCGCGGAGCAGAAAGCGCGACGCCAAGCGCAAGGCGCGGGAAGAACAAGAAAGTGCGGAGCCCAAGCGCGGCGCGCGAAAAGCGTGCGCCTAGTCCGAGGCGCGGCCAAGCGCCGGCAGGATTGTCTCTTCGATCACTTCAGGCGTGAGCGGACCGCGATGCACAGCGCGGATCGTGCCGTCTTCCCCGATCACAAACGTCTCGGGGGCGCCGGTGATGCCAAGGTCGAGGCCGAAACGGCCGTCCGGATCGAGCCCCACGTCGGCGAATGGATCGCCGAGTTCGCTGAGAAACCGCAGCGTCGCTTCCGGACGATCCTTGTACGCGACGCCGACGATATCCACGCCGCCTGCCTGCAACGCCATCAGTTGCGGGTGTTCGGCGCGGCAGGGCGTGCACCAGGACGCGAACACGTTGATCACGTAGGCGCGGCCCTCGCGCGCGCTACTGACGACGGGTTCGCCCTCGTCGAGCGATGCGAGCGTGTACGTGGGCGCAGGACGGCCGATACGGCCCTCGGAGAAAGTTTCACGACCCTGCTCGCGCGTCAGCAGGAACACCCCGACGCCGATCAGCGCGAGAAGCGCGATGATGGGAATGAGCGCAACGGCGCGGTTCATGGGCGTCGCTCCAACGCCCGGGCGCGCTTTGACCAGTGGGCCAGGCGCACAATGACGACGATCGTCACAATTGCCAGTGCACTCAGCGCCAGCGCGTAAGCACTCCAGATATAGGCCCAACCGCCCTCGATCATGCGTTCGCTCCGCGCAGGCGCGCCGCCTCAATGCGGCGGCGGAAGATCGCCGCGCGCATGTTCATCATGGTCAAGGACGCGAATAGGAACAGAAACGCTCCGGCCATCGTGAAGAGCGGCCAGAGCATGTCGGGATGAATTGAAGGTCCCTCGGCGCGCAGGATGCTGGCGGGCTGATGCAGCGTCGACCACCAGTCCACCGAGAAGTGCACGATCGGAATGTTGATGAAGCCCGCAAGACAGAGGATGGCTGCCAGGCGCGTCGCCTTTTCCTCGTCTTCCACCGCGTTCCAGAGGGCGAGGTAGCCGAGATAGATTACGAACAACACGAGCATGGACGTCAGCCGGCCGTCCCATTCCCACCAAGTGCCCCACGTTGGCCTGCCCCAGAGCGATCCAGTGGCGAGACAGATGGCGGCGAACGTCGCGCCGATGGGCGCTGCCGAACGCGCCGCGACGTCGGCCAGCGCGTGGCGCCAGACGAGCGCGACGAAACTCGCCGTCGCCATGAACGTGTAGACGCCCAGCGCCCACCACGCCGCCGGCACGTGCACGTACATGATCCGCACCGTTTCGCCCTGCTGGTAGTCTGCGGGCGAGTTGAATAAGCCCCACGGCAACCCGATCGCGAACAGCGCAAGGGCGAGCACAAGGCACAGCGGCGCGGCCCAAGCCGAGAAGTTCATAAAGCGCGCGGGGTTGGCCAAAGTGCTCAGCATGTCAGGTGTCAGGTATCAGGTGTCCGGGTGCGAGGCAGTGGGTCATTCTGACACCTGAATCCAAACATCGGACACCTATTCCGCCTGCAACCGCAATGCTGCCGCAGCCGCGACGGGGCCGAGCGCGCCCGCGCCCAACGCAAGGCCCGCGAGCACCAGCAAGGCGCCTGCCGCCTCTTCGCCAGCCGCGACGGAGGCGCCGAAAATGATGGGCGGTGCGAAGAACGGCAGCACGATGAGTGCGATCAAGACGCCGCCGCGTTTGACACCCGCAGTCACCGCCGCGCCAACCAGGCCGGCCCCGATGAAGACAGCCATACCGCGCGCCAGGCTGGCGACAACGAAGGCAAGCCGCTCAAGCGGCGCCTGATGCGCGACGGCGGCCGGCGCGCCGGCGAGTGCTAGGGGAAGCCCGATCGCGACCCAGAGCGCGGCGCCCTTCGCCAGCACGATCGCTTCGAGCGGCGCGGGCGAAAGCAACATCTGATCTAGCGAGCCGTCTTCAAGGTCCGCTTGAAAGAGACGTTCAAGCGTCGCCAGCACGGCAAGCGCTGCAGCGATCCAGACCAGGGGCGGCCCGGCGCTTTGCAGCAGCGCGCGCTCGGGTCCCATAGCGAGCGGGACGAGAACCGTAGCGCCGAGGAAAAAACCCAGCGGCGCGGGCCC
>JAEWNX010000026.1 GCA_023461135.1 Pseudomonadota bacterium | reverse complement strand
AGACGCGACACGTTCACGGTTTCAATCGCGATGCCATCGGCTTCCGAACGCGGCAGGATCACGCCCGAACCGGCAAAGCCGACATAAGACGGACGATCGCCGAACGTCAGCGTGAAGGTCTCATCGTATTCGGTGCGCTCGCCGCTCGCGGAGGGCAGGCCCTCGCGGATGGTGACTTGGCGCTCTGGCTCGAAGGGCAGGCCGCTCAAGCAGAGCAGATTGCCGGAGACGTCGGTCTGGTACGTCGTCGCCGGATCCATCACGAGATAGTCGGCGTAATTGATCGAGGCGTCGGTCGAGAGGTTCTGCGAGAACTCAAGACACGCGCGCGGTTCGGCTTGGTTCATTTCCGTCCGCAAGCGGACGAACGCCATGCCGTCGACTTGCGGCAAGCCTGCGCGCGGCGCATCCGCACTGCGCGCCGCGCCGCCCGCGCCGAAAGAGCCAAGCGCAGCGAAATCGAACGCAGGCGCGCCGGTCGACATGCGCCCGAGCGCGGCGCCGCCCCACAGACCGATGAGAAGAGCCACCGAAGTGGAAAGCACCACGACGCGGTTGGCGACGGCCCAGTCACGCGCGGGCTTGGCCCACGTCCAATTGAGCTTACGTGGGTCGAGGCGCCCTGCGAGCGCTTTCCAATCGAATGCCATGTGGCGCGTCTCCCATCCCGCCAAGGACAAGCACATGCTTGCCCGAGGCTCGCGCAGGGAACAAGCACCATTAAATTTCGGCAAAGTTCTGTCAGGCCGTGCAGTTGCCGCCCGCGCGGCGGCGTGTTTCAACAGCTTTCAAGAAAAATGACGCAGGCGGCGCCTTCGCGCCCGCCGCGGGAGGACAGTTGAATGAGCGAAGCCGCCGCCAAGCCCGGCTACCCAGCCATGTCGATCGAGCAAGCGCACGCTCTGATGACCCAGCCGGGGACGCTGCTTGAGGTCGGCGAAGCCGAAATCCGCGGCGTCAGGATGAAGATCTGGAAGGCCGCGCCGCCGACATTGCACGCCATTTTCGCGCTTTCCGCAGCGTTCGCCGCACGCGACCACCTGGTCTTCGAAGGTGAGCGGGCGACCATCGGCGCGACGCGCGCGGCCGCCGCCAGCCTCGCGCGTCAACTCATCGCGGACGGTGTGAAGCCGGGCGACCGTGTCGCCATCATCGCCCGCAACCTGCCCGAGTGGCCGGTTGCGTTCTGGGCCGGCGTGCTCGCGGGCGCCATCGTCACGCCGCTCAACGCCTGGTGGACGGGGTCCGAACTCGAGTACGGGTTGGCCGATTCCGGCGCCTCGATCCTGATTGTCGACGCCGAGCGCTATGAGCGCGTGCGCGAGCACCTGCCGAACTGCCCGGACATCAAGAAAATTTACGTGTCGCGGTCGAAGGAAGAGATCGCAGATCCGCGTGTCGAGCGGCTCGAAAGCGTGATCGGCGGGACGAACGATTGGTCAAAGTTGCCGACGCCTGAAGCCCGCGACGACCCACCCTTCCCGATGCGCGGCGCCGACGACGACGTCAGCATCTTCTACACGTCAGGCACGACCGGGCAGTCGAAGGGCGCGGTGATCTCCCACCGCAACATCATTTCCAACATGTGGAACGGCGCCTCGGCGCAAGCGCGCGCGTTCCTGCGCCGCGGCGAAGCCCCGCCGCAGCCCGATCCCTCCCTGCCGCAGAAGTCGTTCCTGATTTCGGTGCCGTTCTTCCACGCGACCGGCTGCTTTGCCGTGATGATCCCGGCGCTGATGCGCGGCGACAAGCTCGTCATGCAGCGCCGGTTCGACGCCGATGCGGCGCTGCCGCTGATCGAAAAGGAACGCATCACGCATTTCGGCGGCGTGCCGACGATCGCGTGGCAGATCATCGAGCATCCGCGCGTCGATGAGTACGATCTGTCCTCGATCGAAGGCGTCGCCTATGGCGGGGCGCCCGCTGCGCCTGAACTGGTGAAGCGCATCAAAGCGCGCTTTCCGAAGTCCACGCCCAGCCAAGGCTGGGGCATGACGGAAACGTCGGCGACCGCGGTCTCCAACGTTGCGGAAGATTATTTGCACAAACCCTCGTCGACGGGCGTTGTATCCGCGACCGGCGAAGCGAAGATCGTCGGCGAGAACAACAAGGAGCTGCCGCGCGGCGAAGTCGGTGAGCTCTGGTACAAAGGCCCGATTGTCGTGCGCGGTTACTGGAACAAGCCGGAAGCGACGGCGGAGACGTTCATCGACGGCTGGATCAAGACGGGCGACCTCGCGAAGATCGACGAGGAAGGCTTCATTTATATCGTCGACCGCGCCAAGGACATGCTGATCCGCGGCGGCGAGAACATCTACTGCGTCGAAGTCGAGAACGCGCTTTACGATCATCCGGCCGTGATGGACGCAGCGGTCATCGGCAAACCGCACCACACCCTGGGCGAAGAACCGCTCGCCGTGGTGCACCTGAAGCCCGGCATGAACGCGAGCAGCGAAGAACTCCGCCATCACGTCGCGCAAAAACTCGCCGCGTTCAAAGTGCCGGTGGATGTGATCTTCTGGCCCACCACGCTGCCGCGCAACGCCAACGGCAAGATCGTCAAGAAAGAGCTGAAAACGCAGATCGAACAGGCGGCGTTCTGATCCGGCCTTGAAACCTTTGCGCCTGAAGCGCAGTTTGTCTTTCAGGAGCAGGAGCCATGACCAAGATCGTCTACGAGATCATCGAGCACGACCATGGCTGGGCGTTCAAACTGGGTGACACGATCTCGCAATCGTTCCTGACGCACGAGGCTGCGTATAACGCGGCCAAGCGCGCGGCGATGGAGCAGATGCGGCCGGGCGAAACAGTCGGCATTTCCTGGGAAGACGCCCGCGGCCGTTGGCACGATGAAATCTCGCCGGGCGACGACCGGCCGGAAGTCGAGATCGAAGACCGCGCATGACGCTGCGCTAGCGTGGCAATGGTCTTATTTGCCGTCGCCGTCGCGGCCGTACTTGCAACGTTTGTTTGGGTCTATCGCGCCGGACCATGGCGCGCGGTTGATCTTGACGCGCGTGCGCCGGCGCTGACGCCCATCGTGGATGCACACACGCGCCGCCGCCCCTCGCGTTCATGCGCAGCGGCGGGCACGGCATTCATCGCGAGGATTGGCTCGTGACGCTGAATTTCCTCGACGCGCGCCGGCGCGCGTGAGTACGCAACGGGCGCGAGGAGCACATGGAAGACTTTCGTGCATGGGCTGTGAAGGCCGCTGAATGGGGCGTCGACTATCGCGCGCGCGTGCGCGATCTGCCGGTGCGCCCCAATATCAAGCCCGGCGCGATCGCCGCGCAGATCGCGCCAACGCCGCCGGAGAGCGCCGAGCCGTTTGAACGCATCTTCGCCGATTTCGAACGCATCATTCCTAGCGGCATGACGCACTGGCAGCACCCGCGCTTCTTCGCCTACTTCCCAGGCAACGCCGCGCCCGCCTCCATCGTCGCCGAGCACCTCGTCAACGCGCTCGCCGCACAGTGCATGCTGTGGCAGACATCGCCCGCCGCGACTGAGCTGGAAACTGTCGCCGTCGATTGGATGCGCCAGGCGCTTGGCCTGCCCGCAATATTCGCCGGCGCGATCCACGACACCGCTTCCGTCGCCACGCTCTGCGCCGTGCTGATGATGCGCGAGCGGGCGCTGGAGTACAAAGGCAACGCGCAGGGCCTCTCCGGCGCGCCGCGCCTGCGCATCTATTGCTCCGCCGAAGCGCATTCTTCGATCGACCGCGCCGTCTGGTTCTCCGGCATCGGCGGCGACAATCTGGTGCGCACGCCCATCACGGGCCCAACCCGCGGCGCCGATGCGGCGAAGCTGCGCGAACTCATCCGCGCCGATCTCGCCGCGGGCATGAAGCCCGGCGGCATCATCGCCAATGTCGGCGCGACCGGCGTAGGCGCAATCGACTCCGTTGCCGATCTCGCCGCCGTCGCGCGCGAGTTCGATCTCTTCCTGCACGTCGACGCCGCGTGGGCCGGCGCTGCGATGATCTGCCCTGAGCAGCGCGGCGCGTGGGCCGGCGTCGAGCACGCCGACAGCGTCGTCATCAATCCGCACAAATGGCTCGGCGCGCAGTTCGATTGCAGCTTGCTTTACGTGCGCGATCCAGCCGCCCTCGTGCGAACGCTTGCCGCCCGTCCGGACTATCTGCACACGCCCGGGCAAGACCAGGTCATCAACTACAGCGAATGGAGCCTGACGCTCGGCCGCCGCTTCCGCGCCCTGAAACTCTGGTTCCTGCTGCGCGCATACGGCCTCGACGGATTACGCGCGATGATCCGCAATCACATCGCCTGGTCGCGCGCCTTGTGTGCGCGGCTGCTCGAGACTCCGAGCTTCGAGATCATGTCAGAGCCGTCCTTCTCGCTGTTCTCGTTCCGCTACGCTCCGGCGGCTCGGGCCGATCTCGATGCGCTGAACCTGAAGCTCATCGAAGCCATCAACGCCGACGGCCGCATCTATCTCACGCAAACACGGCTCGACGGCAAAGTGGTGATCCGCTTCCAGGTCGGGCAGTTCGATTGCACGGAAGCTGATGTGATGACGGCCTACGATGTCATCACGGAAATCGCGCGCACGCTCTAGCTGCGGCACGCCGCAACAAAATCGCGCGCCTGCTCCGGCGACGGCGGGATATGAGGGCCGATATTTTGCGCGCCGTAATTGGCTTGCACGGCGTTCGCGCTCGGCAAGCGGTTCAGAAAATCCTGGGACGGCGTTCCCTCGGCGCGCACGCCGCTCGCTTGGCCGAGCTGCGCGACGAGAATGAAAACCTGATCGTCCGCGCCAAGCGAAAAGCGCTCCTCGCTGGCGATCTCCCTGAGCCCAGGCGCAGTCGCTGTCATCACGCCGCCCGCGCATTGCAGCGTCAGAAGCGGGGCGCCGCCGCGGTCATGCAGAGCGAGCTGTCCGGCGCCGGGGGCAGTCCAGGACAAGCCAAGCTGCGTCGCCGCATCCGGCGCGGGCGCGTCCACGTTAGCCTGAGGCTGGCCGCGATGGCGCATCGGGCGCACATGCCGCGAGCGCCGCGGCGACGATTAGTGTAAGTGCGCTTCTAAGAACCACAGGTCCATGTCCATTTGCTTGGAGACGCCCGTGAAGAGATCGGCGGTGTCCTTGTCGCCGGCCTCGTCGGCGGCGTCGATCGCTTGGCGCGACAGTTTTGCGAATACAGCGACGCGTTCAGCCAACGCCTCGATGTGGGCGCGCTCGTCGATGATGTCGGCGGGATATGGC
>JAEWNX010000025.1 GCA_023461135.1 Pseudomonadota bacterium | reverse complement strand
GCCGATCCTCGCGGCGTGGGCGGCGCAGAGGCCGATGCCGTCGCCGCGCGATCTGCGCTGGCTGTTGGGGGCGGGCGTGCTGTTCGGCGTCGAGCTCAATCTGTGGGCCTTCGCGCTGATGCAGACGACGATCGCCAACGCGACGCTGCTGACGAACATGACGCCGGTGTTCGCCGCCGCGTTCGGGTGGTTTGTGTTCAGGGAGCGCTTGGGGATGGGCGCGCTTGCCGGCGGCGCGATTGCGCTCGCCGGCGCAGTGACGCTTGCGCAGGCGCGCGCGCACGCAGGCGTGGGTCCTGAAGGCGGAACGGGCTGGATCGGGGATGCGCTGGCGCTGACGGCGGCTGTTGGCTACGCGGGCTATCTCTTGATCGTGCGCGCGCTCGGCGATCGTGTGAGCGTGGGAGCGGTGATGTTGTGGGGGTCGCTGACAGGCGCGGCGTTAACGTTTGTGCTGTGTCTCTTCACGGGCGAACCGCTGCTGCCGCAGACCTGGCAGGGCTGGGCGATCCTTGTTGGACTGGGCGTTGTCGTGCAGGCGGCGGGACAGGGATTGATTGCTTACGGCGTGGGGCGCCTACCCATTGTCGTCTCCACCGTGCTGCTTTGGATGCAACCGATTGCGGCGGCGGCGCTGTCGTGGATCATTTTCGATGAAGCCCTGGGCGCGCCGGCCTTGTTCGGAGCGGGCCTGGTGTTGGCGGGGATTTACATCGTGCAGCGCGGACGCACGGGAGCAGCGGCATGAACGCGGCGTTCGCGGCCATCCTTGGCGGCTTGAAAGACGTGATCTTCGGGCGCCTCACGTGGCTGGCTTTGATCAACCTGATCGTCGCCGTGACGATCACCGTGCTGCTGGCGCAAGCGGGCTTGCGGTTTCTCGTGCCGCTCATTCCCGACAGCGAAGGTTGGCTGGGCTATCTCACCATGGCCGGATCGTTCGCGGCGAGCATTGCCGTGGTGGTGCTGGCGATTGCGCTCTCGCCGGCGATCTCGATGGTCGTGGGCGGCGTCTTATTCGATTTCGCGGCCGAGCGCGTGGAGAAAAAGATCGGCGCGCCGAAAGCCCGCGGCGTGCCGTTGCATGAAGGGATTTGGAACGGCGTGCGCATCGCCATCCCCGCGCTGCTGCTCAATCTCCTAGCGATCCCTCTCTATTTCATCCCGGGCGTGAACGCGCTCGTCTTCTACACGCTCAACGGCTTCCTGATGGGACGCGAGTACGCCACCATCACAGCGGCGCGCCATATGAGCTACGCCGACGCCGTCGCGCTGCGAAGACGGCATGGCGGCGCTGTGTTTCTGGTTGGGCTTGCGTGCTCCGTGATTCCGTTCTTCGCGCCGCTCGTGGGCGCCAGCGCGATGACGCGGCTGGTGCAGTCACTGCGCTGATCGCGCGACGAGCTTTACGATGTCAGCCATCTGCGCGGTGATCTTGTAATCCTTGGGCGTGTACATGCCGGCGACGCCCATTTGCTTGAGCGCGAGCGCGTCCGCGGGCGGGATGATGCCGCCGACGACGAGGGGGACGTTGTCGAGGCCCTCGGCGCGCATGAGGCGCACGACTTCACGCACGAGATCGAGGTGCGAACCGGAGAGGATGGACAGGCCGATGGCGTGCGCGCGCTTTTCTTTTGCGGCGGCGACGATTTCGGCGGGCGTGAGGCGGATGCCTTCATAGATGGCGTTGATGCCGACCGCGCGGGCGCGGGCGGCGATCTGTTCGGCGCCGTTGGAATGGCCGTCGAGGCCCGGCTTGCCGATGAGCATGGTGAGCTGGCGGCCGAGTTTCTCACTGAGGGCGGCGACATCGCGTTTGACGGCGTCGATGTCTTCGCCGCCGGTGTCGATGACGAGCGCGACACCGGTGGGGCCGCGGTACTCGCCGTAGACGCGGCGGAGCGCAGCGGCCCATTCGCCTGTGGTGACGCCGGCTTTGGCGGCGGCGAGCGAGGCCGGCATGATGTTGTTGTTGGCGCGGGCGTCAGATTCGAGAGCGGTGAGCGCGCTTTCGACGGCGTTCGCGTCGCGCGATGAGCGCCAGGCCTTGAGGCGCGCGACCTGTTCGGTCTCGACGGCCAGATCGACGGTCTGGATGATCTTCTCGCCGGCTTCGAGCGGGGAGGGTTCGGCTTCGGTGAAGCAATTCACGCCGACCACTTTCACGTCGCCGCGCTCGATCGCTTCGGTGCGGCGCCGGTTGGACTCCACCAACGCCGCTTTCATGTGCTCCAGGGCCGCCGCTGCGCCGCCCAGTTGGTCGATCATCTTGAGTTCGGCGCGGGCGCCCTCGATCAGTTCGGCGACCTTGGCGTCAATGACGTTGGAGCCTTTGAAGATGTCCTCGAACTCAAGCAGATCGGTTTCGTAGGCGAGGATCTGCTGCATGCGCAGCGACCATTGCTGGTCCCACGGGCGCGGCAGGCCAAGCGCCTCGTTCCAGGCGGGGAGCTGCACGGCGCGGGCGCGGGCGTCTTTCGAGAGCGTGACGGCAAGCGTTTCCAAGAGGATGCGGTAGACGTTGTTCTCAGCTTGCTGCTCGGTGAGGCCAAGCGAGTTCACCTGCACGCCATAGCGGAAGCGACGCGCTTTTTCGTCGGTGACGCCGTAGCGCTCGCGGCCGATCTCGTCCCAGAGCGCGACGAACGCGCGCATCTTGCAGGTCTCGGTGATGAAGCGCAGGCCCGCGTTCACGAAGAAAGAGATGCGCGAGAAGACTTCCGGCCGCCGCAGCGCCGGCATCTTGCCGTCAGACGGCCGGCTGGAGCCCGGGACAAAGACTTCGTCCAGCACGGCGATGGCGGCGGCGAGCGAGAACGCCAGCTCTTGCTCCGGCGTCGCGCCAGCTTCCTGCAGGTGGTACGAGCACACGTTCATCGGATTCCATTTCGGAATCGTGTCGAGGCTCCAGGCGATGGTGTCGCCGGTGAGCTTCAGCGACGGCGCAGGCGGGAAGATGTACGTGCCGCGCGAGAGATATTCCTTGAGGATGTCGTTCTGCGTGGTGCCGGTGAGCTTGTGGGGATCGGCCCCTTGCTCCTGCGCCAGCGCGACGTAAAGCGCGAGCAGCCACGCGGCCGGCGCGTTGATGGTCATGGATGTGTTCATCTGTTCGAGCGGGATGCCCTCGAAC
>JAEWNX010000024.1 GCA_023461135.1 Pseudomonadota bacterium | reverse complement strand
CACCCCGTCCTCGCGCTTCAGGACGGTGTGCGCGGCGGCCTTGCCGGTGAGGACGAGCAGCCGGGGCTGTTTCAGCTCGATGAGGCGCTCCACGAATGGCAGGCAGGCGACGATCTCTCCCTGCGTCGGATCGCGGTTACCGGGTGGACGCCAGTAAATCGTGTTAGAAATCAACACGTTCTCTTTCCGGCTGAGGCCGATCTGGGCCAGCATCCGGTCGAGCAACTGGCCGGAGCGCCCGACGAAGGGCTTGCCTTGCTCGTCCTCGTCCTTGCCGGGGGCCTCGCCGATGATCAGCACAGGGGCGTCGTCGACGCCGTCCGCAAAGCAGGTGTTCCGGGCGGTGCCCTTGAGCGCACAGCCCTGGAAGCCCTCCACGGCCGCGCGCAGCTCGGCCACGGAATGAGCCGCGGCGGCCAAAGCGCGGGCGTTATCGACCGGTGACGTTGGGCTCGGCCGCAGCCGTGGCTTCGCCGCGGGCTTGGTCCCGAGATCCGGCCTGGCGACGGGGTCTCGCGCCGCCGGCGCGGGTGTGTTCGCCGCCCTTGCCGGCGCCGCTGCGTAAACGGCTTCCGCTCCATCCATGTCCACGCCCGCGGCCCGCCAGAAGGCGAGCAGCGCACGCGCGGCGTTCTGCGGGGCGGCGTCAACGTTCACGCGCACACTCTGCACGGACTCGGACGAATCGACAAAGCGTCCCAAACACCTGTGGGGCGCCTTGCACCCAGCCGCCGCGCCTTTGATAAACGCCCGCGAACACGTGAAGGGATGTCATGGCGGAACAACCGCTCGCGCGCGATTCGATGGAATACGATGTCGTGATCGTCGGCGCCGGCGTGGCCGGCCTCTCCGCCGCGATCCGGTTGAAGCAGCTTGCGGCCGAAGCGGGCTCGGACATCTCCGTCGCCGTGCTGGAGAAGGGCGGTGAAGTAGGCGCGCACATTCTCTCGGGCGCCGTGATCGATCCGTGCTCACTCAACGAACTTATTCCAGATTGGAAAGAGAAGGGCGCACCGCTCGATACTCCTGTCGTTCGAGATCAATTCAAGATTCTCGGGCCCGCCGGCGCGGTGTCGCTGCCGATGTTCCTGATGCCCACGTTGTTCAACAATCACGGCAACTATATCGGCTCACTCTCGAACCTGACGAAATGGATCGCGGCTCAGGCCGAGGCGCTCGGCGTTGAAGTGTATCCGGGCTTTGCGGCGTCGGCGCCGCTGTTCGACGAAAGCGGCGCGCTCAAGGGTGTGGTCGCGGGCGTGTTCGGCATCGGCCGCAACGGCGAGAAAAAGCCCGATTTCCAGCCCGGCATGGAGTTGCACGGCAAGTATGTGTTCCTCGCCGAAGGCGCGCACGGCTCGCTGACGAAAGTGCTGAACAAGCGCTATCAGTTGCGCGCGAAGTGCGGTCCGCAGAAGTTCGGCATCGGCATCAAGGAACTCTGGGAAATCCCGGCTGAGCAACACAAGCCCGGTCTCGTCCTGCACTCGGTCGGCTGGCCGCTCGAGGATGACACGGGCGGCGGCTCGTTCATGTACCATTGGGGCGAGCGGCTGGTGTCGGTCGGCTTCGTGGTGCACCTCAATTACAAGAACCCGTACCTCTCGCCGTTCGACATCTTCCAGCAGCACAAGCTGCATCCCGAGATTGCGCAGTATCTTAGAGGCGGCAAGCGCATCGCTTACGGCGCGCGCGCGATTACCGAAGGCGGCTTTCAATCGGTGCCGAAGCTGGCCTTCCCCGGCGGGGCGCTGATTGGGTGCTGCGCCGGCTTCGTGAACGTGCCGCGCATCAAGGGCAGCCACAATGCGATGAAATCCGGCATGCTTGCGGCCGAAGCGGCGTTCGATGCGCTAAAGGAAGGGCGTCAGCGCGACACGCTGGAAGAGTACGAGGAATTCTACATCGACAGCTCGATCTACAAAGATCTCTACCGCGTCCGCAACGCGAAGCCCTTGCTCTCCCGGCTCGGCACGTTCTGGGGCGGCGTCGCCGGCATGTTCGACATGTGGACGACCACGCTGCTCGGAGGCTTTTCATTCCTGGGTACGCTGACGCACGGCAAGTCCGATGCAGAGGCCACCGAGAAGGCGAGCAAGTACAAGCCGATCGTCTATCCCAAGCCCGATGGGGTGCTCACCTTCGACAAGCTCTCCTCGGTTTACCTCTCCAACACCAACCATGAGGAAGATCAGCCCGTTCATCTCGTTTTGCGGGACCCGTCAGTGCCGATCAGGGTAAACCTTCCTGAATACGCCGAGCCTGCGACACGATATTGCCCGGCTGGCGTGTATGAGGTGCTGTACGACGAAGCCGGGAACAACCCACGTTTTCAGATCAACGCGCAGAACTGCGTTCACTGCAAAACGTGCGACATCAAGGACCCGAGCCAGAATATAGATTGGGTGACGCCCGAAGGCGGCGGCGGGCCGAACTACGCCAACCTCTAAGCCGTTGTCCCGCCGAAGCGGGTGAAAGGACGAAACGATGCGTTGGGCCCTCCTGGCGGCGAGCATAGCGGCACTGAGTGCGGGGATGGCCGCGCCGGCCGTCGCACAAGACAACAAGGATGAGGGCCGCATCCAGCAGACCGTCGTCCAGTCGGGCGTTGAGCCTGCCCAGGAGCTGCGCGTCACCTCTCCGCCGAACGCGGCGCCCGATCGCAGCTACCAGGACCCGTCGGCGGCGCTGCTTGAGGCCGACATCGATTATCTCATCCGCGAGGGCCGGCGGTTGCTGGCGAGCGGCGAGGGAGAACAGGCCGCGTTCTGGTCGGTGGCGGTGTTCGCAGACGATTTCGCCGCGGGCCGGTTGCCCGAAGCGCGCGCGACTTTGACGAACGCCCCTGGCGGTTTGCAGGGCGGCGTCGCCGACATGCTGGAGCCCTTCTTGCTGGCCGCCGAGGGGCAGGTGGACCGCGCCGTCGAGCGCATCGATTCGGGCGGCGACAATCTTCCCGCGCCCTTGCCGGAGGTGGCGCGGGCGCTGTTGTTCGAATCCGCGGGCCGGCTTAACGAGGCCGCCGCCGTCTATTCGCAGATGGCCGAGCGGCTCGATCTCACCCCGCCTGGCGACGCCGAGCCGCAAACGGCCGAAGAGTTCGACCGTGCGCTCAGCGCCACGCGCGTGACCCACGCCATCTATCGCGCCGCGCTCGTCCAGCATCGCCTCGGCAACGCCGCCGAAGCGCGCCGCTATTACGGCATCGTCGAAGAGTTCGCGCCGCGCTCGGCCGATGTGCGCGAGAACCTTCGCCGCCTCGAAGCCGGCCAGCAGCCCTTCGAGGCGGCGCTGAACGCAAAGAGTGCGGCCGGGCGATGGATGATTTTTCTATCCGAGTTCCTCACGCAGACAGAAATGCTCGCGGGCATTCTCTCCTCCCAGGATCCGCGAGCCGGTCTCGCCTCCACCTCGGGGACGGCGCTGCTGCAAATCGGGCTTTTGCTGGCGCCCGATGCCGGCGACTGGCGCCTCTATGCGGCGCAGCAAGTGCTTGACGCCGGCGGTGAAGGCGGCGCCGAACGCATTGTCGCGCAAATGCCGAGCGACAGCCCTTTCGCGGCGGAGGCTGAGATCTTGCGCGCGGGCATCCAAATCGAGCGCGGTCAGCACAGCGAGGCGGTCGCGACCGCACAGCGGGCGCAACAGCAGGCGGGCGAACGCTGGTCCGTGATCGCGGCGGCGGGCGATGTGTACCGCCGTGCGCAACGCTCGGATCAGGCGATCTCCGCGTACTCGCAAGCCCTGTCCATGGTGCAGGCGCCGAAGGACCGCGCCGACGTGCTCGGGTGGCGCGCCTATGCGCACCGCTATGCGGGCAACATTCAGGCGGCGACCGCCGACATGCGCGCGGCTTACGAGATCGACCAAAGCGTCGATACGCGCCTCTTGTACGTGTCGATCCTGATGGACGATCCGCAGGCGTGGAGCGACGGCATCCGGGTCGCGCGCGGTTTGTTTGCGGAGCAGCCGGACTCGGTGATCCGGCTCAACGCGCTTGGCTATGCGCTGATCCAGCGTCCCGAAGGCTTGGAGGAGGGCTATCGCCTGTTGTGGCGCGGCTTCAATTTCGGTCAGCAGGACTATGCGGTCGTCGATAGCTTGGGCTGGGCCTACTATCTTTACGGCCACTTCGACCAAGCGCGTGCGCTGATCGAGCGGGCGAACGATCTGTCGGTCGCCGATCCCAACGCAGAAATCCTCGATCACCTCGGCGACGTCTATTGGCGCCTCGATCGCCGCGATGAAGCGCGCGATGTTTGGCGCCGCGCGCTCGACGCCGATCCGGACGCGCTCCGCCGCCGCTCGCTGGAACAGAAAGTGCGGCGGGGGCCGAGCGAGTCCGCGCCGCGCCGCCGTGACCTGCCGCGCGTCGACCTGCCGCAAGGACCGGCGCAACGGGAAGAGTTGTGACGCGCCGCGCGCGGCTGGCTATCGCCGCGGCGTGCCTTCTGATCGCGGCATGCGCAACGGTGTCGCCGGAGCCGCGCGCAGCGGACTCTTACGCCGATCATCTCGTTGGCCGGCTCGCCAACCTTCGCCTCGATCACGCCGCGGCGACGGACCGGTATTTTGCGGCGTTGCGGCGTGAGCCGCGCAACGACGCGTTGCTGAACGGCGCGGTGACTGCATCGCTCGCCTCGGGCGATGCAGCGCGCGCCCGGCAAGCCGCCCGAATGGCGCCGCGCGAGGACGCGCCCGCCTACGCTTACCTCGTCCGCGCGGCCGATTATCTTGCCGCTGGGCGCAACGGCGCGGCCTCGGACGAACTGATGCGCCTCGAGGGCGCGGCCGCCGAAGAACTCGTCGCACGCATGATGCTTGTCTGGGCGCAATCCGACACCGGCCGCGTCGATCAGGTGATCGCAGATCTCGCGCCGCTCGCGTCGATCCGCCCCTATGGCGGCTTGTTCGCCTATCAGCAGGCGATGGCCCTCGATCATGCGGGCCGCAACGAGGAAGCGCTCGCCATGTACGCCGCAGCAGGGGACGCAGGCATGTTCCTGCCGCCGGCGGTGCAACGTCAAGCCGACTTGCTCGCGCGCGCCGGACGCCGCGATGAGGCGATCGCCGTCTTGCAGCAAGACGCGTACGCCTCCAACCCCGCACTCGCCGCTGCGCGCGCGCGCTTGGCTTCCGGCCAGCCGATCGAAACGCAGCGCATCACGACCGCCCGCGGCGCCGCTGTCGGGCTTTACGGGCTCGCCGCCATCTTCCAACAGGAGAGCGACGCGACCAACGCGCTCGCCACGCTTACGCTGGCTCTCATGCTCGATCCCGGCCTCGATGACGCGCACATTCTGTTCGCGCAGGTGCAGGCCGCGCTGGGACATTCCGATCTCGCACGCGCCGCGCTGTCCCGCGTACCGGCGACATCTCCGTATGCAGGCTCGGCGCGCGTGATGGA
>JAEWNX010000023.1 GCA_023461135.1 Pseudomonadota bacterium | reverse complement strand
GTGCTGGAGACCGCACGCGCGCAAGCCGCAACGCCCGCGGAGCAAAGCCCCCTGCTCGCGCCTTTTGCAAGCGTGCCCGAGACGCTCGCGGCGCCGGCGCAGGCGCGGTACCGCGCCGCGGCGCTGGCGCTCGTTCGGGACGAAATCCAGCCCCAGCAGCGCGCATTCGTGCACTTCATGGAGCGCGAGTATCTGCCCGCCACGCGCACGGAGCTGTCGATCCGCGCCGTGCCGGATGGGGAGGCGTACTATCGTTTTCTGGTCAGTCGCCACACCACCACGTCCATGTCTCCCGATGACATCCATGTGCTTGGGCAACAGGAAGTGACCCGCATCCGCGGGGAAATGGAGGATGTTATCCGGTCCTCCGGCTTCCGCGGTTCGTTTGCGCAGTTCCTGGCCTATTTGCGCACGGATCCACGATTCTACGCGCAGTCTTCCGAAGACCTCTTGGAAAAATCCGCTGAAATCGCCAAACGCGCCGAAGATCAGCTACCGCGTCTGTTCGGCGCGCTGCCGCGCCTGACATATGGCGTGCGCCCTGTGCCAAGCGAGATGGCCGAGGGCTTCACAGCGGCGCGCTACATGTCGGGCAGCTTCGCGCTTGGCCAGGCCGGCGCGTACATGGTCAACACGGCGCATCTCAACCAGCGGCCACTCTACGAATTGCCAGCGCTGACGCTGCACGAGGCGGCGCCCGGCCATCATTTGCAAATCGCACTGACGCAGGAGCTGGGCGAACTCCCCTACTTCCGCCGAAACGCGATGCTGACGGCGTATGCCGAAGGCTGGGGTCTCTATGCGGAATACCTTGGCGAAGAGATGGGCATCTATCGCACGCCGTACGAACAGTTCGGCCGCCTGTCGAATGAGATGTGGCGGGCCTGCCGGCTGGTGGCGGACACGGGCATTCACTGGCTGGGCTGGTCGCTCGATGAAGCGCGGCAGTGCTTTGAGCAGAATACCGCACTTTCGGCGCACAACATCACGACTGAACTGGAACGCTACGTGGCCGATCCCGGTCAAGCGCTCGGCTACAAGATCGGCGAGTTGACGTTCGTGCGGCTCCGCCGCGAGAGCGAGGCGCAGCTTGGCGATCGCTTCGATGTGCGGGCTTTTCATGACGTCGTTCTGGGTTCGGGACCGCTGCCGATGGACGTGCTGGAACAACACGTGCGACGCTGGCGCGCGCAGCAACAAACGAGCGCGATCGCGGCAGCCGCAACTAGAGACCGCCCCTCCTAAGCGCTTTAAGAGACCAACCGCCCTCGCCGGCTTACGGACGGCATGGACGCTGGCTGCGGGCGTGCTAGCCTCGTGCGAGAGGGGATCTTCTATGTTTCGCGTAATCGTCATTGCGCTGTGCGCCTTTGCGTTCGCCGCGCCCGCGGCGGCGCAGACCCGCGCCGAGCGCACGCTCAATCAGCTTCTTGCCGAGCATGAGCGAGTTGAGCGGCAGTTCGATCCGATCACGTCCGGGCAATGGGACGACGATGCGGCCCTGGCGCGGCTGCCGGATTATTCGCCGGCCGCGGTTGAGGCGCGGCGCGCGGCGTTGGCGAGCTTGCGTCCGCGCGTGGCGGCGGTGAATGAGCGTCAGCTTTCGGACCGCGCCGCGCTCAATCGCACGCTCCTCTTGCGCACCATCGACGATAATCTGGAGAGCATCGGCTTCGACCGTGCGCGCCTGGGCGGCGGAGGCAGTTTTGACAGTCTTGGCCGCAACACGCCCTTGCGATCTCGCGCCGACGCCGAAGCGTGGCTCTCGCGCATGGGACAGATGGCCGGCGCGATGCAACAGAGCATCGAGAACCAGCGCCGGGGCATCGCCACGGGCTGGACGCAGCCACGCCAGATCATAGAGCGCTCCATAACGGTGGCGCGGGCGACCGCAGCGCGCAGCGCCGAGGAAAGCCCGCTTTTGGCCCCTTTCGACACGCTGCCCTCAACCGTATCGCAAGCCGAGCGCGATGCGTTGCGTGCCCGCGGTCTTGCGATCGTGCGTGAGCAGATCAAGCCGGCGCAAGCGGCGCAGGTGCTATTCCTGGAGACGGAGTTGTTGCCGGCGGCGCGGCCTGGTCTGGGTGCGCGCACGTTGCCGAACGGAGATGCGTATTACAGCTATCTGGTGCGCTCATTCACGACCACGAACATGACGCCGGAAGAGGTGCACGCGCTGGGCCAATCGGAAGTGCGCCGCATTCGCGCGCTGATGGACGCCGTGATCGCCGAGAGCGGCTTCCGCGGCTCGTTCCCGGAATTCATCCGCTTTCTGCGGACCGATCCCCAATTCTATGCGCGCACGCCCGATGAGCTGGAGCGATACGTGGCGTTGCTCACGCGCCGTGCCGATGCAGCGCTGCCGCGCTTGTTCGGCAGGCTGCCGCAGCTCACCTACGATATTCGCCGCACGCCGGAAGAGATTGCCTCGACTGCACCGACGGCCGGCTATGATCTCGGCAGCATGAACCTGGGACAGCCGGGGGTCTATTATCTCAACACGTACGCGCTCAACCAGCGCCCGCTCTACGAAATGACGGCCCTGACGCTACACGAGGGCACGCCCGGCCA
>JAEWNX010000022.1 GCA_023461135.1 Pseudomonadota bacterium | reverse complement strand
ATGCCTGACTTCACGAGCCAGTAGGCGATCGCCCCGCCGATCGCCGCCCCGATCAGCGCCCCGGCCCACATCGGCATCACCTCGCCCAGCGCATAAGCGAGCGCGAAGAGGCCGAGCGTGAGCGCAGCGCCCGCGAGCGCCACGCCGAGGGCCGCGCGGACAAGCCCCGCGCCCATGCCTTTGACGGACTCCACCGCTTCGGCGCGCGCCAGGCGCACTTCATTGCGGAAAAGGTCGCCGGCGTTGGCCGCAAGATCCTTGGTGAGGTCGGCGAGCGAGCGATCGGTTTGCATGGCTCAGAGTCCTGGCGTGCCGTCCGTGGTGAGGCCCGGGTTGTATTCGCCGTCCGGCAAGCCTTGCTCGCGCGCGCCTTCCATGGCGGTCTTGCCGAGGCGGGCGATCAGGAAACCGGCCGCAAGGCTCGCGCCGAGGAAGAGCGCCGGCTGACGGCGGGCGAAAGTGTTGAGGTTGTCGACGACCTGGTTGAGATCGCCTTGGCCGAGATGGCCGCTCGCTTGCTCCAGCCAATCGGCGGCGCGGCGAAGACCGGCGCCCAGAAGCGGGGTGTCTTGCTCGATGTCGCCGGCGGCCCGGCGCAGCGCGCTCGTCGTGTTTTCCGCGGACGTACGGGCGCGATCGGCGCCTTCAGTCACCTTCGACATCGCCGCTTCACGGCCGCGTTCGATGACGTGCGACGCCGCTTCCTTGATGCGACGCGCTGACTCTGCCGGCGTCGTGGCGGCGCCGGGCGCACCATTGGAATTGTCCATGGTCATCTCCTTTTTGTGATGGCCGATGAACGCGGGCGCGCGCGCGCCGTTCCGTTCAAGGGAAACGGATTGCATGAAATTCGACGCAACTTGGCGTGCAATTGAGAACGCGCGCAGCCCGCTACCGACGGCCCGTTAAGCCTCCGCCGTTCAAGTGCTTGTGATCGCGCCGCTTCTTTTACGTGACCCTCGTCACGTGGTGCATCTGAAGGAACTCCTACATTCATCCCACGCTCAGGAAACGACGTTTCCGCACCGACGTTTTAAGGGACGATGTCAGTGAGAATTGCCGCATCAGGTCTAGCCACAGCGCTCGCGCTCTCGCTTCTCGCGGGGACAGCAGGCGCGCGGCTGGAGCTCCCGGCGGCGGCGGTCGAAGCGCCAGCCGCGCAGGTTGCGGTCGTCGAAAGCCCGATCGCCGGCGTCCCGGCCGATGAATTGCCGCGTGCCGGCCAGTGCCGCATCTGGTTCGAGGCCGTGCCCGCCGAGCGCCAACCAGCCGCCATGGATTGCGAACACGCCCACTGGGTCGCGCAACGCTGGGGCGGGCGGGTCATCGACCGTGAAAGCGAGCAAGCCGCTTATGTTGGCCGCAACGACTTCACCGGCGTTCCCGCGCGCGCGCTGCCGCGTCCGGGCTATTGCCGCGCCTGGGTCGAGGGCGCCGCGCTCGACGATCAGCCGGCGCAAAGCGATTGCCGGCAAGCGCGCCGCACCGCCGCCGAAGAAGGCGGGCGCGTTCTCTACATGCCGCTGTGATCAGCTCATCGCGCTGAAGATGGACCGGTGGCCCGCCAGGATGCGGGCGATGGCGGTCGGATCCGGTTCAAGCGACCACTCGCCGCGTTCGAACGTCCCGCCGAGCACAACGCCGTCGCGGCGGCCGAACATGTAGCCTTCCCGCGCGATCAGATTGTAGTCGACCTCGGGCTGCGGCAGCAGAATCGCGAGCTGTCCGCGCACCGGTATGATCTCTGAATCGCCGAACAGCGCGCCCGCGCCCAGGCCCGTGCAGTTGAAGATAGTTCGCTCCGGCAGGGCGCGCACCTGCGCCACGTCGGCAAACGCGCGCACGACAATCTCACCGCCCGCCTGGCGCACATCGCTCTCCATGCGGCGAAGGTAGAGCGGCGTTTCGATCATCATGGTGTCGAATTGGCGCACGAACGGACGCTGGAAATTGTGCTCGAGCGGACCCAAGTCGCGCTGATTGACGACCAGTTCGCGCATCGGCTCGTCTTCCCGCGCCGGATAGCTGGTGATCGGGCGATTGGCGATGTTGAAGTTGCGCTCCCACGCGACGCCATACGCATCGCCGACCAAACTCTGATAGCGCCGGAATGCAAAGCGCGCGGCGGCGATGTGCTGTTCTTCGTAGGCGGGCGTCAGGCGATCGTTGTCATAGACCGAAGCCGGCCACCATTGCGCGCCGGCGACATTGGATGTCGTGTTCGGCGGCAAGTCGCGCGCATAAATGCGCACATTGGCGCCGCGCTCCTGCAGCAGACGCGCCGTCGCCAACCCGACAGCGCCGCACCCGAGCACCGCGCAATCGGGCTTCGACGCGTCGTAGCCAAGATCGACCGCGAGCTTGGCCGTGCCCCATGACAACGTAATGCCGCCGCCGCCATGGCCGTAATTGTGCACCAGCACTTTGTCGCCGAACGCTTCGCGTTCGACGCGGAAGCCGCTGGGACGAAACGGACGCAACCCGACATCGATACGGATGACGCGCTCCTCGGAGACGTTGACAGGCGCAAGCCGCGCCTGCCGCGTGCGCGGACGTCCGAGGTCCGTCATCAGTCCGTCGCTGAAGCCGCGCGCGGCGGCGCAGGACGAGGCGAGGCCCGCCGCGCCGAGCGCCAACAAAGTTCGCCGTGAGTGCACGTCTCTCCCCTCGGGTCCGCATGAGATACGTGTTCATCCAGGTGTCAACGAAGTCTTGCGGCGCCGCTGATTCTGGCCCACATGGGCGCACATGCATGGGTCTCATGGGCACGCGCACCACCACGGTCACGCCCATCACCATCCCGCTCCGGCCGACCAACGTTATACAATCGCCATCGCGCTGAATCTGGGCTTCGTCGCGATCGAGGCGGCGGCCGGCGTGTTCGCAAACTCGACGGCGCTGCTGTCCGACGCCGCGCACAATCTCTCCGATGTGCTGGGGCTCGCGCTTGCGGGCGGCGCGGCGTGGCTCGCGAAGCGCCAGTCCGGCGCGCAGCGCACCTATGGCTTCTCCAAGGCGACCGTGCTGGCGGCGCTGGCGAACGCACTAGTGCTGGTGGTCGCGTGCGGCGGCATTTTGTGGGAAGCGCTGCATCGATTGTTCACGCCCGTGGAAACGATGCCGCTGATCGTGATGGCGGTGGCGGCCGCAGGCGTTGTCGTGAACGGCGCAACCGCATTGCTCTTCCTGCGCGGACGCAAGGAAGACGTGAACGTGCGCGGCGCGTATCTGCACATGCTGGCCGACGCGGGCGTTTCCGCCGCGGTGATCGCCGCGGGCGCCGCGATCTGGGCGACGGGCTTGCAGTGGATCGATCCGTTGCTTTCGGTTGGCGTCGTGTTGCTGATCCTTTGGAGCACGTGGGGTTTGCTGCGCGAGTCGCTGGATCTGGCGATGGACGCGGCGCCCGCGCACATCGATGTCGCCGCGGTGCGTTCGTATCTCGCAGAGCAGCCCGGCGTTGTGGCGGTTCATGACCTTCACATTTGGGCCATGGGCGCGACCAAGCCGGCGCTGACGGCGCATCTGGTTCGGCCCGAAGGCGCCGACGATACATTTCTCGCCGCGGTGAGCGACGGCATCGTGCATCGCTTCGGCATTTCACACGTGACGCTGCAGATTGAACGCGCTCAGCGCGACGATTGCGAAGATTGCTAGCCTTCAGACCAGGTCTTTAGCAGTTGATGCGCGATCGCGAACGGCGGCGGGCAGAAGGCGTCAGGGTGTTTGATGGCGATGAGTTGGCGCGCTTCTTCGCGCGTGAACCAGCGGCCGGTCTCCAGTTCGTTCGTGTCGATTGTCTCGGTGTCGCCTTCAACTTCGGCCAGCGCGCCGATCATCAGCGAATGGGGAAAGGGCCAGGGCTGCGTTGAGTGCAGACGCACCTCGCGCACGACGAGGCCCGCCTCTTCCAATGTCTCGCGCGCAACGGCTTCCTCGATCGCCTCGCCCGGCTCGATGAAACCGGCGAGCGCCGAATACATGCCGCGCGGCCAGCCGCGCTGGCGTCCGAGCAGGCATTTGTCGCCGAACGTCGGCAACATGATGCAGACCGGATCGACGCGCGGATAATGCTCGGCGCTGCACGCATCGCACTTGCGCATCCAGCCAGCTTCGACAACGCGCGATGGCGCGCCGCAATTGGCGCAGAAGCGGTTCTTGCCGTGCCATTCGAGCAGTGCGCGCGCCGTGCCGATAATAGGAAGTTTGTTCGTTTCCAGGCGAGGCGCGGCGGGGCGGAGTTCTTCGAAGACACCAAGATCGCCGAGCGCGGATGGGTCGGCGATTTCGCACGCGAAGCACGCCGCTTCGTTGTTATCGACGCCGAGGAAGATCAGCGGTTGTTCGCGATCGCCAAGCTGCTCCCACACATGGCCTGCAAGCCAGCGGACGAACAGGCCAGGTCCGCTCTCATAGAGAAACGGCCGGCGCTTGTTGAACGCGAGCAGCAATGTCTGGTCGCTCGCCAGCGCCTCTTTCAGCCATGCCTCGTCCTTGCGGCGATGGCCGGCGCGATCGAGCGGCGAGCGCGTAAAGTAGTTTGGATTCTCGGGGAGGATCGCCATGTCCGAACCTACTCAGTCATCCCGGACGCGCGAAGCGCGCTCCGGGACCCAGGGCAACATGCGCCGCACTCTATGATCTCTGGGTCCCGGCTCTCCCTCCGGTCGGCCGGGATGACTAATGGTGTTATGCCGGCTTCCGGAATCTCAGCACGAACTGATCAGTATGGCCGCGGATGTCGCCTTCGAACACGCGCAGCGTGCGGTTGTCGGCTGGGTTGCGCAGCACTTGGCTTTCTGCTTCGAGCACAAAACCGGCCGCCGTTACTTCGCGGACGATCTGCGCCTGATCGATGCGGTGAATGTCGGCTTGCGGATCGGGATTGATGGTGTGGCCCGCGACAGCGGCGTGATCGATGATCACATAGACGCCGCCCGGCTTCAGCGCGTCGAAGATCTGACGATTGAGCGCGGGCACATCGAGGTTGAGCTGCGGGTAGAACCAGTCGTGATAGATCTGGCTGACGAACACGGCGTCGAGCGGCTCGCCGGCATTCCAGCCCTGATAGCCGGCCTGCAGCACGGTGACGTTCGGATATTGCGGCGCCACCGCAAGAATGGCGCGCGGACGATCCGGCGCCGCGTTCGGGCGATCGATCGCGAAGACGCGGCCTTCGTCGCCGACGGCCACTGAGAAAAGTCGCGTGTAATAGCCCCCGCCCGGGCCGACGTCGGCGACGCGCCAGCCGGGCTGCACGCCGGCGAACGCCAGGATTTCGGCGGGATGGCGCAGCGTGTCGCGGTCACGGTCCGCTTGCGGGCGGCGCGGATCGGCCACGGCGGCGAGGATGTGCGGCGAAGTCGCGCTCACGGGCGCGGGTTGGGCCATCATCAGCCCCGGGATCGCCCCGCCCGCGCACGCGCCGATGAAGAGCGCGACGCCCAGTCCGGCCAGGAAATTCCGCATGTCGTCCTCCCACCAAGTTGTCAGGTATCAAGTGTCAGGTAGCAGCTTTTCGGAGCCGCGAGTACCCGGCGTTGTTTTCACACTTCTGACACC
>JAEWNX010000021.1 GCA_023461135.1 Pseudomonadota bacterium | reverse complement strand
GCCAAATCTTTGGGGCGAGCGCACGATCCGCACCGAGCGCTTCGGCCCAGTCCTCAGTCTGATGACGCGCGACGCTTGATGCTGCGGCGTTGCGCCGGATGCGCAGGCCGAGCAACTGGCCCGCAAGGCCGCCTCGTCCATCGATGCCTATGTCCCACGAATTATCGCGCCCCCGAACGCCGCCGAGCACGAGTTGAACCCACGATGCGAACACGGCGTTCGGGCGAATGAGGTGGACTTTCGCCAAGCCGGGAACGGCCCGAAACAGCGCCGCGGCGTCGGGATCGCACACGACAGTGACCTCCTCGCCGCCCCTCAGCGCATGCGCCAGCGCGCCGGTGGCAAGCACCGTCTCGCCAAGATCGCTGGGCGCAAGAAAGAGCACGGACGCCATGTCCGGGGGTTAGGCGCGACAAGCGTAAATGCCAAGTCAACAGCCGCGTTCCACTTGCGCCAAATGGTGGTCACGTCCAAGTGAGGCGCACGATGGATACGCTATATCGCCTGGACCGCACGTTTATTGAAGTGAGCGGAACGGACGCCCACACTTTCCTTCAGGGCCTCCTGACCCAAGACCTGAACGGCTTGAAAGACGGGGACGCTTACCCAGCAGGCCTGGGCGCGAAGGCGCTATACGCCGCTCTGCTCACACCTCAGGGCAAGGTGTT
The DNA here is from genome assembly GCA_023461135.1 of Pseudomonadota bacterium. GTDB lineage: Bacteria > Pseudomonadota > Alphaproteobacteria > Caulobacterales > Aquidulcibacteraceae > Vitreimonas. The sequence continues at coordinate 9,223 of JAEWNX010000021.1, read as the reverse complement.
GGCGGACATGATCCTTCGCGCCGCGGGAAGCAGCATTCTGATCGACGTCGATTCCGCACGCGCCGAAGCGGTCGCGCAACGTTTGCACATGTATCAATTGCGATCGGCGGTGGTTATCGAGCCCGATCCAAATGGGATGAGGGTTGGATGGTCGGCGGCGCCGTTCGAAGGCGCGGTGCAGGATCCGCGTTTGCCCGAACTGGGATGGCGCGGCCGCCTTTATTCACCCCACACGTCGCCACCGGACGGCAGCGCCGAGTACGACGCGCATCGCATCGCCCTCGGCGTCCCCGATCTCGCGCGCGATGCGCAACCGGAGGAAATCTTCGCGCTCGAAGGACTGCTGGAAGAACTGAACGGCGTCGACTTCCAGAAGGGCTGCTTCGTCGGCCAGGAAAATGTCAGCCGCATGAAGCGGCGTGCGACCACGCGCAAGAAATTCTGCCCCGTCGTGTTCGATGGCGACGCGCCCGCCTATGGCACGCCTATACGCGCCGGCGAAGCTGAACTCGGCAGCATCCGGACGGGCGTCACCGGCCGCGCCATTGCGCTGCTGCGCCTCGATCGCGCCTTGGAGGCCGTGGCCAAAGGCGACCAACTCACCGCCGGCGACAAAAACGTGCGTCTCGATCCGCCCGATTGGCTCTTGTTGCCGCAGAGCGACCACTAACCTACTTGGCGGCGCCTATGCGCCCTCGCTATTGTCGGCCAGGCAACCCGTGGGGAGGGACATGTCGCTGCGTATCGCTCTCGCCTATGCCGGACTTTCCGCCGCTGCGGCGCTCGCGGCCTGTGCGAACCAGCCCGAGCAATCGCTCGAGGACATGGCGCGCGCCGCTTGCGTCGAGGAAGGCGTGCAGCCCGGCACGGCGATGGACGTCTGTGTCGAAGAAACCGAGGAAACCTTGCGCCGGGCGCGCGAGTACCGCCCGCCCCCGCCGCCGCGCCCGCCCGCCAAGCAGCGTTGACAGGCTTAATCCGTTGACGCTGCTGGGGCGCGCCGGTTAAGCGCGTGGCGGGCTTAAACGCCCTTCGAGGACTTGCCCTTTGACCGTCGTCATTTCCGCGACCGGCCTCTATGCGCCGCAGAATTCGATCTCGAATGCGGAGCTGGTGGCCAGCTTCAACACCTACGTCGAACGATACAATCGCGAGCACGCCGCCGAGATCGCGTCCGGCGCGCTTGCGGCGCTGCAGCCGTCGAGCGTGGAATTCATCGAGAAGGCCTCCGGCATCAAGCATCGCTACGTCCTCGACAAGAAAGGCATGCTCGATGTGGACCGCATGGTCCCCGACATTCCCGAGCGGCCCAATGAACAGATTTCTTTGATGGCCGAAGTCTCGGTTGCGGCGGCGAAAGACGCGCTCAACCGCGCCGACCGCGATCCAGCGGATGTCGATGCGGTGATCTGCACGTGTTCATCGTTGCAGCGCCCCTATCCGGCGCTGGCGATCGAAGTGCAGAATGCGCTGGGCGCCGGCGGCTTTGGCTACGACATGAACGTCGCCTGCTCTTCGGCGACCTTCGCGATCCAAAATGCGGCCGACATCGTGAGCGCCGGCCACGCGCGCTCCGTGCTGGTCGTGAACCCGGAACTGACCACCGGCCATCTCAATCTGCGCGACCGCGACACGCATTTCATTTTCGGCGACGCCGCCGTCGCCATTCTGGTCGAGCGGGCCGATGTCGCGCCGAGAGGCGCCTGGGCCATCCTCGGCAGCAAGCTGAAGACGCAATTCTCCAACAACATCCGCAACAATTTCGGCTTCCTCAATCGCTGCGACCCGCAATGGCGCGACATGCCCGACAAGCTGATCACGCAACAAGGCCGCAAGGTGTTCAAGGAAGTGGTGCCGCTCGTCTCGGCCATGATTTTGGAACACATGGCCGAGCTGCACCTGAAGCCGGCCGATCTGCGCCGCCTGTGGCTGCATCAAGCCAACTCGAACATGAACCGGCTGATCGCGGAGAAAGTGCTTGGCCATGAGGCCAGCCAAGACGAGGCGCCTACCGTGTTGGACGAATACGGCAACACCGCCGGCGCCGGCTCGATCATCGCCTTCCACAAATACTCGGCTGATTTGAAGCCGGGCGATCGCGGCCTCATCTGCTCGTTCGGCGCCGGCTACTCGGCCGGCAGCATCTTTGTGCAGAAGGCCGCCTAAGCTCCTGCTGCAGCGGAAGGTCGGCTGGCGCGGCGCGCTCTGCGCCGGCCAGCCTTTCCTTCTCAGCTCACCAACCGCAGGTCTGGCCGCGGTTCTGCTCCTGCAGATACGCCATCAGCGGTTGGAAATAGCGCACCATCGAGCCGCCATCCATTTGCCGCGTGCCGGTGAAGGCTTCCAGCGCATCCGGCCATGGACGCGAGCGGCCCATTTCCAGCATCGCGTTGAAACGCGCGCCCACTTCTTCGTTGCCATAGACCGAGCAGCGGTGCAGCGGGCCTTCCCAGCCCGCCTGACGGCACGCCGCTTCGTAGAATTGGAATTGCAGCACGTGCGCGAGGAAGTAGCGCAGGTATGAGACGTTAGCCGCGACGTGATACTTCGCACCCGGGTCGAAGAATTCCTCGCCCCGCGCGTTCGGCGGACGGATGCCCTGATAGCGCTCGCGCAGCTCCCACCAGCCGGCATTGTAGCGGTCCGGGGTGATGCGTCCGTCGAACACTTGCCAGCGCCATTGATCGACAGTGAGAGCGAACGGCAGGAACGCGATCTTACCCAGCGCCCGCTCCATCAGCAGGCCGATGTCGGCTGACGCCGGCGGCACCTGATTGCGGCGCAGGAGCCCGATGTCGACCAGGTATTGCGGCGTGATGTTGAGCCCGATGAAATCGCCGATGGCTTCGTGGAAGCCGTCGTTGGCGCCATCGCGATAGAGGAAAGGCTGCTCGTTGTAGGCGCGCTGATAGTAATTGTGCCCCAGTTCGTGGTGCACGGTTTCGAAGTGCTCGGCGTTGACCTGGATGCATTGCTTGATGCGCAGGTCTTCGACGTTGTCGACGTCCCAAGCCGAAGCGTGGCAGACGACATCGCGGTCCTGGGGCCGCGTGAACAGCGAGCGCTCCCAGAACGTATCCGGCAGCTCAGCCAGCCCGAGCGAGGTGTAAAAGCCCTCGGCGGTCTCGACCATGCGCCGCTCGTTGTAGTTCGCGCGCCGCAAGAGCTGCGTCATGTCGTAGGTCTGCGCGCCGCCGCGCGGACGCACGATCGGCATCAGCGTCGTCCAGTCCTGCGCCCACATATTGCCAAGGATGTCGGCGCGGATCGGTCCGGTTTCCGGCTGGACGGCGTCGCCATAGCGCGCATTGAGGCGCTGGCGCACGTAGCAGTGCAACTGTTCGTAGAATGGCTGCATCTGGCCCCACAGCCGCTCGACTTCCGCCTCCATCGCATCGGCCGGCATGTCGTAGTTCGACAGCCACATCTGACCGACGTTCTGGTAGCCGAGGTCGCGCGCGCCCTCGTTGGCGATCTCGACCATGCGCACGTATTGCTCGCGCATCGGCGTGGCGACCGCGTGCCACTTCGTCCACATCTCTTCCAGGCGCGCGGGGTTGCGCTCGGTGCCCATCAGCGTCTCGAGATCGTCGAGTGTGACTTCGCGGCCCTGATAATCGATGCGACCGGTCGAGTAGATGGAATTGAGCCGCGTCGTGATCTCGGAGAGCTGCGCAGCCGCGCCTTCGCGCTGCGGCGCGGGCAGCGCAAGGCTGAGGCGCAACAGATCGACTTTTCGGCGCGTGTCCGGCGGCAGTTCGACGTTGGCGTAGCGGCCGGCCTCCGTCGCGAGCCGCACGCGCGCCTCGGTGCCTTCGGCGTCGGTGCGCTGCACCAACCATTCAGTGTCGTAGTTGATGTAGGTGTTGTACACCCAGCCGATGTGGCCCTCGTATTCGGAGCGCCGCATCAGATCCTGCTCAGCCGCCTGGACGAACGCCTCGGCGGTTGCGGCGTTTACCGGCCCGCTTTGACTTCCGTTCGCAGCGCCGGCCGGCGTCGCCGTGGCGCACGCCGCGGCGAACGCGGCGATGGCGATCCAGGACGCAGCAGTCTTGAGCAGCGGTTTCGCGAGCATGTTCTCTCCCTTTGTTCAGCCTCGCGCTTTTTGAAGCGCGTTCCCCCGTCACAATCCTTCCGCGGCCAGCCAGTCGATCCCGTCCGCCGACATCTGGAACACCCGCGCGTCGCGGCGCTGGGCGCCTATGGCGGCGAAGAAGCGCTGCGCGACTTCGTTTTCAACCCCTGTCGTGATCATCAGCTCGCGAGCGCCCAGATCGCGCGACCTCCGCGCAACAGCGGAGATCATCCGGCGCGCCAAGCCGCCGCGGCGATGCTCCGGCGCAACGAACAGCTCGACGAGCTGGATGGTTGGGCAGGCCCGGCGCATGTCGTAGCTCTTGGTGATGGCTGCGTGCGCGCAGAGCGAGGCCTTGCGCTCCGGTTCCGCCACCCAGAGCTCGAACAGCGCGTGCTGACCGAACGCGTGCGATTTGATGCGATCGGCGTCGAGACCGGACGCGCCGCCTTCCTCGGCGGCAGCCGCCGCGGACAATCTGGCGATCGCGTCGGCGTCGCGCGGCACGGCGCGGCGGATCTGCACCGGAGAACTCCTCGAGTGATGACCGAGAAAGTTAAGGCGCCCTAGATGGGCCGGCGCAAGCGAAAGCGCAAATGCGCGTTACCCGTCAGTGATCGACCCATGGTCCCATGGGTCGGTCCTCGTGATCTTCCCACTCGGTGCCGGGGCTGCGCCGCACCATCCACGCGCCGAGCACGGTGAGGCCCACCACGAAGGCGACCGCAACGAGGAACCAGAAGAACATCGCACGCTCCGATGTGGCGGACGCGCCGCCGGAGGTCAGTTCGCCTCCCCAGCTAGGACATCGGTGTTTTTACCACGGTTTTGAAGAGGCTCCGAGCGCAAACCCACCCAGGGGCGAAGCAGCGGAACCCGGCGCGCCAGATCGTAGAAGAGCCAGCAGCCGAGCGCCGTGGCGCCGATGAGCAACGTCGCCTCCAGCGCCAGCGGCAGGCGCAGATCGTCGAGATAGAAGCCGGCGACGACGATGATGGTCTGGTGGATGAGATAGAAGGGAAAAATCGCTTGCGTCAGCACGCGTCGCACTGGCCCGTCCGTACTGCGCAGATATCGGTGCGCGAATCCGATGGCGGCGATGATCGCACACCACGCCTGCAACTCGCGCGCGCCGCGCATGAGAGCACGCAACCAGTCGAGCGGCGGGACGTCGTCGCTGTAGGCGCCGTAGAACACGATCACCGCGCTCCACGCGATCAGCGCGGCGATGAGCGCGGGGACGCGCCACTTCACGCACGCGTCGAAAAAGGGCTGATGCTTGGCGATGGCGAAGCCGAACAGGAACACGGTCAGATAGACGACGTGCAGATACCAATCGGCGCGGAAGTCATGGGTCTCGCCAAAGATCGGAAACAGCGTCACGCGCGTGAGAAAGAGAAAAAGCCACGGTGTCAACAACAGGCCGGGCCCAGCAATGAGTACGGAGATGGCGCGCGGAACGCGCCGCAACAGCGGCAGCAACAGGATCAGGGCCAGCGTGTTGAGGATCAAATACGCGACGAACCACATGTGGTTGTAGGTCGGTGTAGTCAGACATCCGTCTCCATCGCACCAATTGCCCGACGCCGTGACGTAGCGGAGGTAGAAGTTATCCACCGTCAGCGGAGCGCCCTGCTGGATGGCTTCGACCACTTCGTAATAGCTCTGCGGCGGCACGATCACGAACACGGCCAAAAGCAGAGGCGGCCAGAGCCGGCCCATGCGAGCGCCAGTCAACTGCCAGACGCTCATCTTGTCGGCGATGAACCGGATCGCCGCGCCCGAGATCAGGAACAGCAGTGTCAGCCGCCAGGGGTTCACCAGCAGCATCAGCGGCTCGATCGCCTCGCCGGCCCGGCTCGATTTCACGTGCCAGTCCCAGGACACGTAAAACATGCCCACGTGGTAGAGGATGAGCGAGCCGAAAGCGGCGATGCGAAGCCAGTCGAGGTCATAGCGGCGTGTCATGGGCCCGCTTCTTTCGCGTCCTCGCCGCTCCCGCTACGTTGAAGCCGCGCCCGGCGGCCCGCCGGGATGAGCGGGGAGCGCACAGTGACGACCGGCGGCGAAGGCGGGACAAGCGGCAAGCGCCCGTTCGGCCTTGGCCCCTGGAGCGCCATTGCGGTGGTTGGGCTCCTGGTGGCGGCGACTAACGCAACATCGGGCATTATCGAGGGTGCGGGCGAAAGCTGGATCGAGCCGGTCGTCTGGGAGACCACCAGCGCCGGCGTGATCATCGCCATGGCGCCCATGATCGGCTGGGCGGTGCGGCGCTGGCCGCCCCGGCTCGACACCCTTGTGCCGACGGCGCTCATCCACCTGGGGCTGACCATCCCCTTCTCGCTCATCCACATCGTGGCGATCTGGCTCCTGCGCGAAGCGGCCTACGCGGCGATGGGCGCGCACTACGTGTTCTTCAACCAGGGCGTGGCGATGCGCGTGCTCTACGAGTGGCGCAAAGACGTGCTCGTGTACGCCGTGCTGGCCGCGGTCTGGGCTTGGTACCTGCGCCGGGCCGAGGCGCCCCCGCCAGAACGGGCGGGAGACCAGCGGATCGAAATCCGCGACGGCGGAACCGCGGTCTTCCTGACGCCCGGCGACATTCTCCTCGTCGAGGCCGCCGGCAATTACATCACCTTCAACACGCAGGCGCGGAACTATCTCGTGCGCGGCACCCTCGCCGCCTGGGAGGCGCGCCTAAGCGAGCGTGGCTTCGCGCGCGTGCACCGCTCGCGTCTGGTCAATCGCGCGCGCATCCGCGCAATCAAGCCGACGCCAAGCGGCGATCTGGAGATCACGCTCGACGACGGCCGCACCGTGCTCGGCAGCCGCCGCTACCGCGCCGCCCTCAACGCAGGCGAAGAACGCGCCGCCGGCCTCTAGCCCATTAATTGAAGTTCGCGGTGATCTCCGCGCGGCGGCTCATCACGCCGGCCGCCCGCTCAGCAGCGCCTTCGGCGATCTTGTCCGCCGGCGCGCCGACGTTCACCAGCGCCGCACGCACGCGATCGACGCGGCGGCGCACTTGCGCGCGCGCATCGCTGGCGCTTTGTCCGGCATCGGCGGTGGTGGCGATGGTGATCGAACGCAACGTATTGCCGGTGGCTTCGCAGCGGCGGATGCGATCCATGAAGTCGTTGAGCAACGGCGTGACCACCGGCTCATCGCTGGCGACCTGCTCGCCAAAATAAAGCGTGACCTGTGCAGGCCCGCATGGCGCGTCCGGTCTCGGCGCGGCTGCAGCCGGGTCAGCCGCCGGCGCCGCCGCCTGGGTCTGCGCCTGCTCCACAGCCGGCGCCGGCGCAGCCTCGCTTTGCGCTTGCGTCTGTGCGCAGGCGGCCAGCGCCAGCACCAGCGAAACTCCAGCGGCCTTGATGAGAGCGTGCGTCATTGGAATTCCCCCTTTGGCCGCATATTGCCGAGCCGATCTGTGGGGGCAAGCGCTCGCCCGACACACACCGTGGAAAGATCGGAGTTACCGCAGGCTCAGGCCAGGCGAACGCGCTTCGGCTGCGGACAGCCAACCCCTACATTGCCTCCGATGAGTCGCGCCCCGCGCACCAAGATCGGATCGAGACCGGAGGCGCCGCGCGCCTGGCAGCGCATGCTGTCCGGACGGCGGCTCGATCTGTTGGACCCCTCGCCGCTCGATATCGAGATCGAGGACATCGCGCACGGGCTTGCGCGCGTGGCGCGCTGGAACGGGCAGACCGTCGGCGCGCACGCCTTCTCAGTCGCGCAGCATTCGCTCTTCGTGGAAGAGATCTGCCGCAAGCTCGCGCCGGACTGGGACAGGAAGAAGCGGCTGATGGCGTTGCTGCACGATGCGCCAGAATACGTGGTCGGCGACATGATCAGCCCGTTCAAGGCGGCGCTCGGGCTCGACTACAAGGCGTTCGAACTGAAACTCGAAGCGGCGATCCATCTGCGCTTCGGCCTGCCGGCGCACCCCACGCCCGCCGTCAAGGGCGTGATCAAGCGCGCCGACATCATCTGCGCCTATTTCGAGGCCGTGCAGCTCGCGGGCTTCTCGGACCCCGAGGCGCGCCGCTTTTTCGGCGCGCCGCCGCGCGGCATCCAGCTCAAGCTGTCCCCCCAATCCACCGCGCACGTGCAGGAAGCCTTCCTGAAGCGCTTCCGCTCGCTGATCGATCCGGCGTAAGGTCCGGCCTCCCATGAGCATCATCGTCTGCCCTCTTTCGCGCGTGCCGGAAATCGCGCGTGACAAAAAGCCGTCTCACGTCGTCAGCCTGCTCGATCCGGGCACGCCGTTCCCAGCATTGACGGGCTTGGGCGAACGCCATCTGCGCCTGCCGATCCACGACATCGAGCTGGAAATGGAAGGGTACGATGCGGTGTGCGATCTGCGGATTCGCAAAATCCTGGACTTCGTCGGGGCGTGGGGCCGCGGCGAGCCGATCCTCATCCATTGCTACGCCGGCATCAGCCGCTCGACCGCAACCGCCTACATCACAGCGTGCGCGCACAATCCTGGTTTCGACGAGGAAGAAATCGCGCTGACGCTGCGCGCCGCCTCACCGTCGGCCAGCCCAAACCGCCGCTTCATCGCGCTCGCCGACGCCGAACTCGGCCGCAGCGGCCGCATGTCGCGCGCGATCGAAAAGATCGGACGCGGCGCATCCTGGCTGGACATCGGTGAAGCCGCGCCATTCACGCTCAGCGCGCGGTTCGGCGCATGACGAGCCCGCGCGTCGTTCTCGGTCTTTCCGCGGTCATCGTCGCGGTGACCGAAGACGCGCCGTACGTCGTGGTGACGCGCGAAGCGGATGGGGCGGTCAGCGGCCTGCCGTTCGGCCCGTTCGATCCCGCGGGCGACCGCACGCTCGAGCTTTCGCTGCGGGGCTGGGTGAAAGAGCAGACCGGCTTCGAGATCGGCTACGTCGAGCAGCTCTACACGTGCGGCGACCGCGGCCGCGAAACGCCGCTCGCCGACATTGAAGACAACTCCGACCGCGTCATCTCGATTTCGTATCTCGCGCTCACGCCTTCGCGCGCCGTGCTCGATCAAGCCGGCGCGGGCTGGCGCTCCTGGTACGACTTTTTTCCCTGGGAAGACTGGCGCAAAGGCCGCCCGCCCGTGATCGATGACATTATCGCGCCAAAGATGCGCGCGTGGGCCGACAG
>JAEWNX010000020.1 GCA_023461135.1 Pseudomonadota bacterium | reverse complement strand
CGCGCGCGCGTCCTTGTAGAGATTGCGCGCGGCTTCGCCGACGATGTCGTCGTCCAGAATGGCGGGGTAGCGGCCGATCAAATCCCACGAGGCGAAGAACGGCGTCCAGTCGATGTAGGGCACGAGGTCGGCGAGCGGGTAATTCTTGAACTGATGTACCCCGAGCAAGCTTGGCTTCACGGGATCGTAGCTCAGCTTCGGCGCGCGCTCGCGGGCTTTGGCGATGGGCAGGCGGGGGCGTTTGTCTTGGCTGGCGAGATAGCTTTCGCGTGCGGCTGCGTATTCGGCCTTGGTTTCGCCGATCAGCTTGTTGCGATCCTCGCCGAGCAGCTTTTGTACGACGGGCACGGCCTTGGAGGCGTCCGGCACATAGATGATCGGACCTGAATATGCCGGCGCGATTTTCACGGCGGTGTGCGTGCGCGATGTGGTGGCGCCGCCGATGAGCAGCGGCAGTTGAAGACCGAGGCGCTCCATTTCGCTGGCGACGAACACCATCTCGTCGAGCGATGGCGTGATGAGGCCTGAGAGGCCGATAGCGTCGGCGCCGATTTCCTTGGCGCGCTCGAGGATGCGGTCGCAGGAAACCATGACGCCGAGATCGTCGATCTCGTAGCCGTTACATTGCAGCACGACGCCGACGATGTTCTTGCCGATATCGTGCACGTCGCCTTTCACGGTCGCCATCACGATCTTGCCGTTGGATCTGCTGGTGAGGCCGAGGCGCTGCTTCTCCTCTTCCATGTAGGGAATGAGATGGGCCACGGCCTGCTTCATCACGCGCGCGGACTTCACCACTTGCGGCAGAAACATTTTCCCCGCGCCGAAGAGATCGCCGACGATGGACATGCCGTCCATCAGCGGGCCTTCGATCACGTGCAGCGGGCGTTCGGCGCGCAGGCGCGCTTCTTCGGTGTCTTCGACGATGAATTCGTTGATGCCGTGGACAAGCGCGTGCGCGAGGCGTTCGTTCACAGGCTTCTCGCGCCAGGCCAGATCCTTGGCCATATCGCGTTTCTTGCCGCCGCCTTTGACGCGCTCGGCGTACTCCAAGAGGCGTTCGGTGGCGTCGGCGCGGCGGTTGAGGAGCACGTCTTCGACGCGCTCGCGCAGTTCGGGTTCGACATCGTCGTAGAGCGCCAGCGTGCCGGCGTTGACGATGCCCATGTCCATGCCGGCGCGGATGGCGTGATAGAGGAACACGGCGTGCATCGCCTCGCGCACCGGCTCATTGCCGCGGAACGAGAATGAGACGTTTGAGACGCCGCCGCTGACGTGCGCGTGCGGGAGTTCGGCGCGGATGTAGGCGGTCGCTTCGAAGAAGGCCTTGGCGTAGTCGGCATGTTCTTCGATGCCGGTGGCGACGGCGAAGATGTTGGGATCGAAGATGATGTCTTCGGGCGGGAAGCCGCGGTCGGTGAGCAGTTTGTAGGCGCGCGTGCAGATTTCCATCTTGCGCTTAGCGCTGTCCGCCTGCCCTTGTTCATCGAACGCCATCACGACGGTCGCGGCGCCGTAGCGGCGGACTTTGCGCGCGTGCTCGAAGAATTGCGCCTCGCCTTCCTTCAGCGAGATCGAGTTCACGATCGACTTGCCCTGCGCGCATTGCAGGCCCGCTTCGATCACCTCCCACTTGGAGCTGTCGACCATCAGCGGAATCTTGGCGATGTCCGGCTCGGACGCGATCAGGTTGAGGAAGCGCCGCATCGCCGCGGGGCCATCGATCAGTGCGGCGTCCATGTTGACGTCGAGCACATTGGCGCCGTTCTCGACTTGCTGGCGCGCGACGACGAGCGCGCCGGCGTAATCGTCAGCTTCGATCAGCTTCCTGAACTTCGCCGAGCCGGTAACGTTGGTGCGCTCACCGACAACGATAAAGTTGGCAAAGGGATTGGCGGTTTCGGTCACGCCGCTGCCGTGAACGGTTCGAGGCCGGCGAGTTTGAGGCGATCGGCGCGCGGTGGAATTGCGCGCACCTTCACGCCTTCGACGGCATGCTTTATGTGCGCGATGTGCTCTGGCGTCGTGCCGCAGCAGCCGCCGGCGATGTTGAGGAGGCCCGCCCGCGCCCATTCGGCGTAGTGTTCTTCCATGGAATGCGGCGTCTCGTCGTAGCCGCCCATCGCGTTGGGCAAGCCCGCGTTCGGATACGCGCTCACGGGACATTCCGCGACGCGCGCGAGATCGGCGAGGAAGGCGCGCATGTCGGCGGGGCCGAGGGCGCAATTGAGGCCGACGGCCCAGGGCTTCGCGTGGCGGACGGAATTGTAGAACGCTTCCACTGTTTGTCCTGAAAGCGTGCGGCCGCTGCGATCGGTTATGGTGCCGCTGATCCAGAGCGCAAGTTCGACGCCCGTTTCGTCGAACGCTTCCCACGCGGCCCACAACGCGGACTTTGCGTTGAGCGTGTCGGTGATGGTTTCGATCAGCAGAAGATCGGCGCCGCCTTCGATGAGGCCGAGGATTTGTTCTTTATAGCCAGCGGCCATGCTTTCGAACGTCGCGTCGCGCCGGCCTGGATCGCCGACTTCGGGCGACATCGACAGAAGCTTCGTCGTCGGCCCGATCGAGCCAGCTACGGCGCGCGGTCTGCCGTCCGCCGCTTCCGCGCGATCGCAGGCGGCGCGCGCGAGACGTGCGCCCTCCACGTTCATCTCGTGCACGTGCGCTTCGAGGCCGTATTCAGCCTGGCTGACCGGCGTTGCGGTGAAGGTGTTGGTGCTGATGATGTCGGCGCCGGCGCCGATGTAGGCGTCGTGAACCTGCGCGATGATCTCGGGACGCGTCAGCGTCAGCACGTCGCTGTCTCCCTTCAGCGGCGTTGCGTGATCGGCGAAACGCTGGCCGTGGAAATCCTCGGACGTGAGCCCGAAGCCTTGCAGATACGCGCCCATCGAGCCGTCCAGGATGAGGATACGTTTGGCGAGCTCGGCGTTCAGCGCGGCGAGACGTTGTTCTCTGTTCATTGAGCCGCCTCCTTCGCACGCACACCGAGGATTCTACAAATGGCCAGCGCGAGGTCGGCGCGGTTGAGTGTGTAGAAGTGGAAGTCGCGCACGCCTTCCGCGGATAGACGCGCGCAGAGCTGCGCGGTGGTGACGGCGGCGACGAGGCGGCGGGTTTCCGCATCGCCGTCGAGGCCGTCGAACAGATGGATCATCCAGCGCGGGATGGTGGCGCCGCAGGCTGCGGCCATCTTCTGCATGCCCTTGACGTTCGTCACCGGCATGATCCCCGGCAGCACGGGCGCATAGACGCCGGCGCGTGCGAGGCGGTCGCGGAAGCGCAGGAAGACATCGGCGTCGAAGAAAAACTGCGTGATGCCGCGCGCGGCGCCGAGTGCGAGCTTGCGTTTGAAATTGTCGATCTCGTGATCGAGGCTCGGACTTGCGGGATGATTTTCCGGATGCACCGCGACGGAGATGTCGAAGCCGCCGATGCGCGCGGCTGCTTCGACCAGTTCAGCCGCGTTCGCGTAACCTTGCGGGTGCTGGAGATACGGCAGCCCCACCCCGCCCGGCGGATCGCCGCGCAACGCGACGACGTGCTTGACGCCAGCGCGGCGATAGTCGCGGAGCACGCCGTCGACTTCAGCACGGCTGGCGGAGACGCAGGTAAGGTGGGCGGCCGGCTTTAAACTCGTTTCGTGGAGGATGCGCGCCAGGGTGCGGTGCGTGCGGTCGCGCGTTGTTCCGCCGGCGCCGTAAGTGACGGAGACGAAGCTCGGCTGCAGCGCTTCGAGCTTGCGAATGGACTCCCAGAGCTGTGCTTCGAGCGCGTCTGTTTTGGGAGGAAAGAACTCGAAGGAGACGCGCGGCGCGCGGATGCGCTCGGCGGCCTCTGCGGCTTGTGCAGCGAGGCTCATATCTTGTCTCCCGCCCAGATCTTGACGGTCAGCGCGCCGCTTTTTTTCGGGGCGAGCGTCGTGGTGCTGAGTTTACCAATGCCGGCTGCGTCGCACCAATCTGCGATCTCGGCATCGGCAAAGCCGAGC
>JAEWNX010000019.1 GCA_023461135.1 Pseudomonadota bacterium | reverse complement strand
GCACATAATAGACTTCCCCCTCGGCGATCATGCGCTCGATGTCGCCCGAGGCCAGGCCCTGGCCTTGTTGGCCGCCCGTGGACTGGCTGAAGAAGAGCGTGATGCGGTCGGCGCGGAGGCGCGCATCGTTCTGGACGATGTCCACATCGCCCGTGAGCAGCAGACGCCGTTCGCCGTCGAAGTATTCCAGATTGTCGGCCGAGTAGGAGACCGGACCGCCGCTCTCGGAGAGTTGGGCGTGCGCAGCGGGCGCGGCCAGGGCCAGAGCAAAGAAGGCTCCCGCGGCGACGAACAAGCTTGCGGACTTCATTGCGACGGCTCCCCATTCTGTTGATCGCGGTCCGGAATCTGGCCGCGGACGCCGCCCCGAAGCACCAGGGCCCGGTCGCTGTCCCGCAATTCATAACTTTCAGCCTGGAGCACGCCAAGGGGCCCGGCGCCGGTGACGCCGCCCCGGCCGGTCAGCGTGCCTTGTTCCAGGTCCACAATCATGTTCGGCGTGGTGAAGCGGTTGCCGCCCCGGTCCGCGAACAGCACTTCGCCGTCGAACACCACGGTTTGGGCCTGCTCGTCGTAGATGCCGCGCGGCGCCAGCATGATCGTGCCGGCCTCGGTGCGGTAGACCGGGGCGATCAGCTCGATCGGCTGATTTTCCCCCCGCGGCCGTTCGGCCATTTCCGCCGACAATTGATAGGGCCCCCCGCGCTCGGTGCGGCCGATGAAGCGCGGGTTGATCATGCGGAGCGGCTCCGAGGCCCCATAGGCGGCCGCGTTCATGCCGCCCTCGATGGCGTTGAGCCCCATGAACACGAAAACCGCCGCGAACGAGGCGCCTGCGCACGCGACGAAGATCCGCCGCAGCGCCGCGATCACGCGCGAGCGCCGGCGCGCCTTTTTCAGGGTCAGCGCGCGCTTAGGCTCCCAGTCGACATCCGCGTGGGGGGCGACGGCGATCATCCGAGCGGCTTGTCGCCGCGTTCCGGGGCGGAAGCAAGGCGCGCGGCGCTCACGGCGCGGCTTCGACAGGCGCCGGCGGCGGGGGCAGCGGCGGCAGCACGATGTCCACCCGGTCGGCGCTGAACTCGCCTTCATCCGGCAGCGCTTGTCCACGCAATTGGGCCGACCAGCGCGGGATTTCAGCGCGCCGCGCCACGTCGTTGAAGCGCGCCACCAGCGCCGCGGCGGCGCGGCTTTGCCGGCCGTCATAATAGACATAGCCCGCCTGTTGGGGATCGCGCGGGCCCATCACGTTGACGATCACCCGGACATCGTCCGCCCCTAACTCGCCGCCGATACGCTGCGCCGCTTCGCCGTCGGGCTCACTGCGCGCATGCAGCACCAGCGTGCGCAGGGGCGGGGCTGGCGCGAAGAGGTCGCCCAGGATGTTTCGCGGATCGAGATTCGATTGCGGCGCCGCCTCGGCGTCCGATCCGGCTTGCCGCAGCACGGGGCCAACTTCGTTGGGATAGCCGCGCGAACTGGGTGAGCTCACCACCGTCGGCGCCGAAGGCGCGACGATGCCGCGCGCGGCGAGTTCTTCCTCAAGCTGCACAACACGTTCGCGCAAGCGGTCACGCTCGCGGATGACTTCGTTGGTGACCGCGAGCGTCCAGCCGGCAAGCGCTACCGCCAGCACGCTGACGAAGAGCTGCGTCGCCAGCATCTGACGCGTGCCGCTAAGAAGCGAACTGACCAGCGAGCGCGCCATGATTTACGCGGCCGCGCGGACGATGGTGAGGAGCCGATGCGCGCAGAGGCCCGCGCAAGCTCCGGCGACGCCAAGCATGCCGACAAGCGCGATCTGTAGCTGCGAGGGAGTCATCACGCCGTTGAAGCTTGCGCTCAGCGCGCCCGCAAAGGCTGCGAGCATGGTGATCACCGCGACCGCGACAAGCTTGGGAGAGCCTGCAGCCGCGATGGTCGGCGCCGGGCCCAGAGCCGCGCGCGGCCCCGCCGCATTGCTTTCGCCATTCTTCACGAGGCGTGCCAGCTCATGTTCGAGCGGCCCCCATTCGCCCACCCCCGTCATGTCTGCGACGGCGATCGCGTCAAACGGCGGCGGCAGCGCGGTTGGCTCGATCTTGAGCTGCAGCAGCTTGCCTGAATCGAGCGCGAGCGCGGCGTCGGCATGAACCTCCGCAGCGTTCCGCCCGTTCATACTCCAGACTACCAGCACGGCGCGCGCCGCTTCGAGGGCGCGCCCACGTTCGTCGACTGTAACTTGACGCGCATGCTCGGGTTTGTCCCACCAGACTGAGTAGCCAAGCGAAGCGAGCCGCTCGGCAAGAGGGCCCACGCGCTCACGATCGAGCTGCGAATACGAGATGAACACATCTGCCACGCGTCCCTCCGCAGCGGCGCGATGTTAGCGGGGAAGGTGCGGGCGAGCGAGCGAAAAGGCAGGCGGACTGGTCACACGCGATGTGGACGCCATATGCCTTCACCTAGAAGGGGATTCACCTGATGCGAAGCGCCGTCGTCGCTGCCGTTCTTGTCTTCGCTGCATGCTCTTCGGAGAGCAGCGGCCAATCCGGCGCGCCCGATTGGCAGGGTTCGCCCAACACAAGCTTCGAGCCCGCTTTTCCACAACAGACGCGCGTGCCTGAAGCGCGCTCGGGCGTGCGGATCGCCGTCGAGGACATTGCGGGCGGGCTCGATGAGCCCTGGGCCATCGCATTTCTGCCAGACGGACGAATGCTGGTGACGGAGCGGGAAGGGCGCCTGCGCCTCGTCACGCGCCAAGGCCAAGTGTCGGAACCGATTGCCGGGCTGCCCGAGGTCGATGCGCGCAATCAGGGCGGATTGCTCGATGTGATCGCGGCGCCGGATTTTGCACAGAGCCGACTGATCTACTGGACGTATTCAGAGCCGCGCGGCGGCGGTGTGAACGGCACGAGCGTTGCGCGCGGACGGCTGAGCCAGGATGAACGGCGCGTCGAGAATGTGCAGGTGATCTTCCGGCAGCAACCGGGCTGGGCCTCCACCGGTCACTTCGGCTCGCGCATCGTGTTCGACCGTGAAGGCCGGCTCTTCGTCGTGCTCGGCGACAGGCAGCGCGATGACTCACGTGGTCTCGCGCAAGATCTCTCCACCCACATCGGCAAAGTGGTGCGCATCAATCCGGACGGCTCCGCGGCCGCTGGCAATCCGTTCGCCGGCCGCGCGGATGCGCGCGGGGAAGTGTGGACCTACGGCCATCGCAACATCCAAGGCGCCGATCTTCATCCGGAGACGGGCGAACTCTGGGCGATCGAGCACGGGCCGCAGGGCGGCGACGAGATCAACATCGCTCGCGCTGGCCGCAACTATGGCTGGCCGATCATCAGCTATGGCGAAGAATATTCGGGCGCGCCCATCGGCGAGGGCATCACCCAGCGCGACCGCATGGAGCAGCCGGTCTATTACTGGGACCCGGTCATCGCCCCGGGCGACATGGATTTCTATCGCGGCGATCTCTTCCCATGGCGCGGCGATCTTTTGATCGCCGGCCTTCGCGCGCAAGCGCTGGTGCGTCTCGATGTTGAAGGCGAGCGCGTTGTCGGCGAAGAGCGCTTCGCCCTCGGCGTGGGCCGCATCCGCGACATAGCCGAGAGCGAAGACGGCGCCTTGTGGATCGTCACCGACGAAGAGAACGGACGCGTGCTGCGTCTGACGCCGCGAACCTAGCCATTAGCCCGCGGGCGGCGTCGTCGCCGGCTGCGCGGCGCGCAATTGCGCGATGCGTTGGCCGAGCGCCTGGTCGGTCTGCGCCCGCGCGGCGATGCCGTTATACGTGTCGATGTCGAGGTTGTGCCGCTGCAGCGCCGCGCGGATTTGCGCGCCGATCTGCGCGCGTTCGGCTTCCGGCGCCGCGGCGATCTGACGATTGAGCGGATCGATTTCCGCGCTCGCCGCGACGAAGGCTTGCAACTGCGCATCGGTGAAGCTCGTGCCGACAGCCGAGGCGGAAATGCGGTTCGCCAGCGCCTGATCCGTGCGCGATGCCGCCTCGATGGCGTTATAGACGTCCGGCGCAAGCGAGTTGCGTTGCAGAATCTCGCCGATGCGTTGCTGGTTCTGCGCTTGCGCTTCGGCGGTCGTAGCCGGGGTCAAGCGCTGAATCTCCGTGCGCGCGGCGACGAAGGCCTGAACCTGCGCATCGCTATAGGCCGAGGTTGCTTGCGTTGCGCCAACAGAAGCGCCGGCCGCAGCCGCGTCGGCTTGCGGCGATCTGTTCTGATCAAGAGTCGATTCGGAAAGCGCCGATCGCTGCGCTCGTTCAGTTTGCGGCCCATCGCTTGGATGGCTTACGCACGCTGCAAGCGGGCCGGCCGCGCCGAGCATCAGCGCGTAGGCAAGTGTGAACCATGAAGAACGCGTCATCTCCGACTCCCGGTAAAAAGCGCCCCGTACCTTCGCTACGCACCGGCCATGCTGTTGTTCCCCAATCGCCGTGATGCGATTGCAGCCGCGCGCCCCAGAACCGTCGCGATCGAGTTCCCTCAAACGCTGACGCTTTGACCGGCCTCGTTGATCGTCACGATCGATCCCACGCGAGCGCCGTTCCTCTCAAAGTAGGCGCGGAAGAGATAAGTTCCGCTGCTGAGGCTGAAGGGGATGCGATATCGCATGTCCCCAAGCGGCGCACGGCCAGCCGCGCCGCCGCTCGCCATCGCCGTCCACGTGTGCCCGCCATCGTTCGACGACTGAATGACGACGCGATCGATCTGCGTGGCGAAAAACGAATTGCTGGTGAGCGTGTTCGAGCTGAGCGCGGTGACCTGCTGCCGCGCCTGCGCTTCGGTGACGCCATCGGCGCCGATCGCGGTTGGGCTGTTTGAGCACCCCGGCGCATTCGGCGAGGGCGTCGTGGCGCCGATGCACCAGAGCGTGTTGTAGTAGCGCACGCGCGCGCCTGCGCCCTGCACCCAAACCTGTTCGTGCCCGGCCGGCACATTGATGATCGCGTTGGCGATGGTGATCGTCACATTGCTCCAAGCGCGCAGCGCCCTGTGCGCGCCGTCGATAGTGACGTTCATCAGGGCGATGTTGGATTTGGCGTCTATGCCGGCGTCGCTGAACCGGCGGCCCGTCGCATAGCGCACGAACACGGGCGCCGAATTGCGTTCGACGCCGATGAAGTCCACATTGCTGCGCTCATAGCTGGAATCCGGCGCTTCGATGCAGTCGGCGAAGATGCGTTGGAGGTAGGTGGCCTGCGGCGACGAGCGGTTGATCTTGATCGCCGCACCATAGATATCGCCGCCGCCATTCCAGTCAACAAACACGAAGTTGTCGACGGAGACGAGCCCAGCTCCGGTGACATAGACGCCGTACTCGGCGTTGCGCACGCTCACGTTGCGCACCAGCGTCGCCAGCGCATCGCCGATATTGATCCGCGGGCTGTTGGTGACGCCCAGAACGCTGCGCGCCGGCGTGAAGGCCGTGTAGTTCTGCTCCATCACCCGCACGTAGCGCGTGCCGTTGGGATCGGACTCCAGATAGACAAGGGGACGTGCTGTTTGCGCAAGCGCGGCTGTCGAGGAAAGCGCGGCGGCGAAGAACGCGCATGCGAACAGCGCACACGTTGTGAAAGAGCGTGGCACGGCGTCCTCCTGCGCAAGCGTGGGATGGGTCGCGGGAGGTAACGCGCGCCGTACGCGTCTGTTTCATGCGTCAGCGAGTTCCGCGCACCCGTTCGTCACAGCGACTTGGCGGTGTCCAGCAGGCGATCGATCAGCTCGTCGAGCTGGGCGCGTTCCTTCGCGTCGAGCGACGACAGAAGGCGTTCCTCGCTCGCAAGCGCGATCGGTGCGATGCGGGCGTGCACGCTTTCGCCTTCCCGCGTCAGCGCGAGCAACTGGCGGCGCGCATCGGCGGCGTCGGAGCGGGCGGCGACGCGTCTTGCGCTCACGAGCCGCGCCACCGCGCGCGAGACCGCGACCTTGTCCATCTCTGTCGCCTCGGCGATTTCCTTGGCCGTGAGCCCCGGCCGGCGCCCCAGCACGGCGATGATCCGCCATTCGGGGATGGTAAGGTCGAACGTCTTGGCGTAGCGCCGCGCAATCGCCCGCGAGACGCGGTTCGACAGGATCGACAGCCGGTAAGGAAGGAACTCCTCCAGAACGAGCAGCTCCGCCGGCGAGGGTCTCCGCTTTGCGCTTGCCATTGGTTTCAGGTGAAACTAAATCGGCTCCTACATCAAGACAAGGAAATACGCCCATGGCCGACTTGTTCGAAAACCCCATCGGCACCGACGGCTTCGAATTCGTTGAGTTCACCTCGCCGGAGCCGGAAAAGCTCGCCGCCTACTTCGAACAGATCGGCTTTACGGCCGTCTCCAAGCACCGCTCGAAGAACGTCGTCCGCTACAAGCAGAACGACATCAACTTCATCCTCAACATGGAGCCCGTCGGACAAGCCGCCGACTTCCGCGAAAAGCACGGACCGAGCGCCAACGCGATGGCGTTCCGCGTGAAGGATGCGCGCCATGCGCTCGAAGAAGCCGTCAAACGCGGCGCTGAACCCGTGACCGGCAAAGTCGGCCCGATGGAGCTCAACATCCCGGCCATCAAAGGTATCGGCGGCGCGAACATCTATCTCGTCGACCGCTACGGCGCGCAGACCATCTACGACATCGATTTCGTGCCGATCGAAGGCGCCGATGAAAAGAAGAATTCCATCGGCCTCACCTATCTCGATCACCTCACGCACAACGTCTTCCGCGGCAACATGAAGACGTGGGCGGAGTATTACGAGAAAATCTTTAACTTCCGCGAAATCCGCTATTTCGACATCGAAGGCAAAGTCACCGGCCTCTTCTCCAAAGCTATGACCAGCCCTGACGGCAAGATCCGCATCCCGCTCAATGAATCGAAAGGCGAGGAAGGCAAGGTTGATCAGATCCAGGAATATCTGCAGCGCTACAAAGGCGAAGGCATCCAGCACCTCGCCTTCGGCACGGACAATCTCTACGCCGTCGTCGATCGCCTGCGCGAACGCGGCGTCGAGTTGCAGGACACGATCGAAACCTATTTAGATCTCATCCACAAACGCCTGCCGGGCCACGGCGAACCGGTCGAAGAACTGCGCAAGCGCCGCATCCTCATCGACGGCGCGCCCAGCGAAGGCCAGGGCCTCCTGCTGCAGATCTTCGGCAAGGACGCCATCGGCCCGATCTTCTTTGAATTCATCCAGCGCAAGGGCAACGAAGGC
>JAEWNX010000018.1 GCA_023461135.1 Pseudomonadota bacterium | reverse complement strand
GCGCTCGCTAGAGCGCCCCCTTCGCCATTCAGAGGCGCCTCATCCCAAAGGATCTCATGCGTTCGCCGGTCATAAGAAGCCCACGCTCCCGCATCGAACGCCGCCGCCTCTCCCGCTTGCAGAAACGCTGATCACCACCCTCGCGACCGCGCCCTAGCCCACGCTCGGCGCCACCCCCATGATCCAGAACACGAGCGCGCCGATCGTCACGATCATCACGATCGCGGCGAGCACGCCCTGCAGGTTCGGACCAAAGCTGCGCATTACGGTTCTTCTCCGTCTGCACATCTAGTTTCGCGGCGCGGCCGCCGGCGTGACCAGGGTCAACGTCCCAGCTTAACGGCGGATGAAACCGCCTTTCCCGGTCGTTACCGCTCAGTTGGATGGAGCGGGAATGTCGGTGAAACGCCACGGAACGGCGCCTTGGCGCCCCTTCGCTTTGCTCGTGATCATGTGTTGGGCGGTCGCGCTGGCGACCTGCCTCGGCGGCTGATCAGCTCCGTTTCGATTTCTTCGAGCCGTTTTCCTCGACCGGCAGCGCATCGAACGACGGCTTGAGCTTCATCTGCTCGTAGCGGCTGCGCACGATATTCACGCGCTCGCCGTTGGCGTCCTCAACGCAGACCCACCAGCGATCGCTTGCCGTTTGATACCGAAATAGCCCGCGCATCTCTTCCTGGACCAACCGCGGCAAGCTTGGTGCGAAAGCGCATGACGTCAATGGTTTACTTGGCGCGCGAAACGCGTTCAGCGCGCCTGACGGTATGGGGCCGCCGCAAGCCTGGGGTTGACAACACGCCCTCCACAGAGTACTTTGTATATCAAAGCATAGAGGAGGCGTCCGGTGACCCGCGAGGAAATGCTGCAAGATCTGGCGTACGCGCGAACGCTTGCCGAGGAAGGCCGTCACGCACCGCTGCTTGGCGGCTCGTACCTTGTGTTCTGGGGCGTCTTGAACGCCGCCGCCTTCAGCGCGCACTGGGGCGTGCTTGAGGGCTACGTCCCTTACATGAACGGTGCGGCCTTCGCCGCGGTTTGGATCGCTTATGGCGTGATCGCGGGCGTGGGCATGTTCCTGTTGGGCCAACGCACGCGTCAGAAGCCTGGCCTCACCAGCATCGGCGTACGCGCGGAGTCCGCGATGTGGCGCGGTGCGGCGCTGGCCATTCTTGCGGTGTCGATCGGCTCCATCGTCCGAATGATCATTGAGTCGGATTCAACCGCGCCCAATGCGATCTTTGGCGCCGCCTTCGCGCTCTACGGCGCCGCCCTGTTCGGCACGGCCAAGCTTTCACAGCAAGGCTGGCTCACCGCCTTCGCCTGGCTCTCCTTCGCCGTCGCCGGCACGCTTTGTCTGTTCGCCAATCAGAACTGGGCCTACTTGAACGCGGCCATTGGCAGCTTGCTGGTCCTGCTCGCGCCCGGGCTCGTGCTGATGCGGCGCGAACCGTCCGCCATCGTCTGAGAGCGCACAGCGTGTCCCGCTTCGACCACACCGAGATCGACGACGTCATTCACGGCCGCTTGCGGCTTGGTGTGATGGCGTATTTGTCGACCGTCTCTCCGGCCCCATTCGTGGAGCTCAAGGCGAAGGTCAACGCCACCGACGGCAATCTGTCGACGCACCTCTCCAAGCTGGAAGAAGCCGGCTACGTGAAGATCGAGAAGAAATTCGAAGGCAAGAAGCCGCTGACGCTGGTCCACCTCACCAAACAAGGACGCGCCGCCTGGATCGCCTACCTCGACCGCCTGCAGTCCCTGCTCAACGCTGCGGAGTAGCCTTAAGCCGCCGCGCTTAGGGCCCACCGCGCCACGCCCGGGTATGGCGGCTCGTACGTGTCGGCAAATCCGCTCTTGGCCAGCGTCCGCGCCGCGGCGACGTCCTCTGCATCGAGATGCACGACAACGCGCCGCGCCCCCTGCTCGAACGCCCAGCGCACGAGCGTGCCGATCGTCTCGCTGCCGTAGCCGCGGCCGCGGAAATCCGGCTGCAGCCCGAAGGCCAGCTCCACGTCCCCGTCCTCGTCCGGGCGTCCAATCAACGCCGCGATCCCGACCAGCCGCGGCGGAGCGCGCTCGCCGTCATTGGCGAGCAGCAGCCAGCCGTACCAGCCTTGCCCGTCCGGATCGTGCGCGAGATTCTTCGCCGCCCACTCGAACGCCCCCGCCTCGAACGGCGCCGGTGGCCATAACGGCTCGTGCATCACGGCGATGGCGTTGAAAAAAGCTGTGCGGCTGCTGGATTGCAGCGCCGCCAAGTCACGGTCCAACGCCAGGAGCGCCAGGCGCTCCGCAGTCAGTATCAGCAAGACCCGTTCTCCCCTCGCTCGCTCAATGTGAGGAAAACATTGGTTCCGCCCCAACCAAAGTGAGGATTCGGCAATCTCCACAAGCGGCCGTCACAGGAACTGCGACGCACGCGCGGGCTTTCAAAGTGGAAAGGAAGCCCATGTCCGTCCGCACCAAGCCATTACCGTCCGCCCCACGCCACAACGCCAAACGCGGCGCCAGCCCGCGCAAGCTCGTGCGCAAACAAGCAGCGCTCCCCGCCGGCGCACTCAAGTGCCGGCGCAAGTTTCTGCGCATGTTTCCCGGCGGCTTCTTCGACGAGACCTACGTCGCTTGGGAGCGCGACTACAAATGGAACGCCCACAAGGCCTGGCTGGAAACGCTCGACGAACCCGACTTCGCCGCGCTCCTCAAGCGCAAGCGTTACGACGAGATCGCCGCTCAAGCCGTCAAGATCGAAGCGCGCACCAATCTCATTTTCTCGTTCGAAAAAATGGCGCTCCGCGACGCCGTCAAAGCGCCCGGCGGGGCCCGCGCCTTCGCGCTCGGCCTCTACGAATGGCTCCACGGCGATGGCGACTTCGACCGCTGGGTCGAAACCGTCGCCGCCTTGCCCCGCAAGCAAACGCGCGTGCTTACCTGGCCCATCGCCACCGTGTTCGGCTTCATCGCCCAGCCGCGCCGCCATCTCTTCATCAAGCCCAACGTCATGCGCGCCGCCGCCCGCGAATACGGCTTCGACTATCGCTACGAATCCCGCCCCTCCGCGCGCACCTACGCCAACGCGCTCGACTTCGCCGCGCAAGTCCGACGCGACCAGCGCGAACTTCGTCCCAGGGACATGATCGACATCCAGTCCTTCCTCTGGGTGCAAGGCTCGGATGAGTACGAAGAATGATCCGCAAGCTCAAATCTGGCGAATATCGCCTCTACTCGCGCAAGAAGAACCCGAAGACCGGCAAACGTCGCAACCTCGGCACGTTCAAGTCCCGCGCCGCCGCCGAAAAGCACGAACGCGCCGTGCAGTACTTCAAGCGCCACTAGACGCGGTCGAAACTGCGCTCGATCGCAAAGCGCGTCCCGCATTTGCGCGCGAAAGCCGGATCACAATTCACCAGCACCGCCCCCGAGGCCTTCTCCCACACGCGCAGGTCCGCGCCCTCATTGCCCGCATAGACAAATCCCTGCGGAAACGCCGCCGCCAACGCCTCGGCCTTCCGCTGCGCCTTCAAATTGATCCGCCCGTCGGACGCAAACACGCGGTCGAACAAGCCCACATGCTTCGCCACCGCCTCCACCGCGCTGCGATCCGACGCGCTCGCCAGCACAATCGTCCGCCCCCGCGCTTTCTCCGCGCGCAGCCACTCCATAACGCGCGCATCATACGGCAGCGTCGCCGCATCCGGCGCATACGCCGCCAGCTGCGCCTTCACGTACGCGCGCCCATGCGCGAACCACAGCGCCAATTGCGGCAGCCGCCAGGGCGCACGCATCGCAAAACGCATCAGCTGTTGCGTGAAGATGTCCGTACGGATCAGCGTGCCATCGAGATCGACCGCGAGCGGCAGGTCAGACATCGCGTTCACGCGCGAAACACGATGAGTCGCGCCCCCGCAAAGTTCCAGATCAGCACGACGCCCGTCGCGATCACCTGCGCCACCATGTAGTGCAGTCCGACTCGGATGAACAACGCCACGATCGCCGCGTTCAGCACGGCGCCAATCCCAATCACAATTGCGAACTTCACGAAGCCGCGCATGTAGGCAGGCCGCACCGCGAACGTGTAGCGCCGGTTCAGCGTGTAGCTCACTACGGCGCCCACCGCGAAGCCGAACACCGTCCCAGCCACCGGATCCATGCCGCCCAATTCCGTCAACGCGATCAGCACGGCGTAGTGCGCCGCCGTCGCCACCGCGCCCACTGCGGCGAAGCGCAGGAAGTCGCGCACCACCTCGCGCGCCAACAATTGCTGCAGAAATTCCGGCGTCATGCGTTCCGACTACGCGTGCTCTCTGGGCGGCGGCTTCACGAACAGCAATAGCAGAAAGCCTGCCGCCAGCAGAATGACGATGGAGGCGAATCCCGCCCGCAAACTCTGCGTGGTCGAGGTGAAATACGCCACCAAAGCCGGCGCCAGCCAAGCCGTGGCCGAGCCTGCCAGCGCATAGAGCCCGAACACCTCCCCCTCCATGCCCTTCGGCGCGAGGCGCGCCATCAGCGAACGGCTCGAGGCGTACGCCGCCGTTATGGAAATCGCGATCACGATGGCGAAGGCCAGGTAAGCGAGTTCCGGCGCCGTCGAGAAGAACGGGCTGCCCCACGCAGCAACGCCGGGTTCGACAGGGAAGAAGAACATCGACGTTGGCGACATCGACACCATGCCGATCAGACAAAGCACGGTCACGCCAATCTCGATCGCCACCGCGCGCTTCACGCCCACCGCGTGATCCAGCAGCCCCGCGCCCAGTCCGCCGGCGATGGCGAAGACGGTGAGGATGATGCCGTACGCCAGCATCTCCAGCAAATTCCAATCCATCGTGCCGGACACGTAGACGCCGCTGAAAATCAGGATCGCCGTTTTTCCATCCGCATAGAGCATGCGTGCGACGAGGAAGAGCGCCACGTTGCGATAGTCGCGCAGCTTCAGGATCGTGCGCACGACATTGCCGACGCCATTCTTCAGCGCCGCGCCCAGCGGCTCGCCTGTCGTCGTCAAATCCGGCGTGTAGAGGAAAATCGGAATCGCGAACACGATCAGCCAGACCGCGCACAACAGCGTCACCACGCGGCTCGGCTCATACTGCGCCGGATCCAGCCCGAACATCGGCGCGTCCGGAATGCCAGGCAGCGCCACCTGCCCCGGCAACGCCATCGTCACCAGCACGAACACCAACAGCAACACCGACGCGACGCTGCCCAGCGCAAGCCCCAGGCCCGACACGTGCGACAATGTCCCCGGCGGGGCCGCGCGCGTCAGCATCGCGTTGTGCACCACCTCGGTATAGACGAACGATACGCCGCTCACGATCACCATCAGGCCGATCGCCCAAAGCGGCAGTCCCGCATCGTTCGGCAACGACCACCACATCGCGACAATCGCCGCGGCAAGCACAGCGGTCGCAACTCCAAGCAGTGGCTTGCGCCGCCCCATCCGGTCCGTTGCAGCGCCAAGAAAGGGCGCCGTGATCGCGATCGTTGCGCCCGATATCGTGTGCCAGCCGGCGATGATGGACTGCCCACGCACCGGATCGCCGATGACGACGTTCGAAACATACGGCGTGAACACGTAGATCATGCCGAGCAGAACCCACGGATTACGCGCCCACTCGAACAGCGCCCAGCTCCAGGCGCCCCGATCGATCTTCGCGGCGGGTTTCCCCTGCGCCACTCCCGCCGTGGTTTCCGTCATGCGCGCGTCTCCTCAAGCGACGCTAGCACAGAAGATGCGCCTGGATACGGCGCTCACGCCGCGAGCGTCTCGCCGCGCAGGAGCTTCGGCAGATCGCCCGCCGCGCCGCCGGCGTAACGCATGAAAAAACGCCGCGCCGGTCCGACGGCATTCACCGCCGCAAGCCCCATCCGCCGCGCCGCCCCCCGCCGCGGCGCGCGGGTGGGGGG
>JAEWNX010000017.1 GCA_023461135.1 Pseudomonadota bacterium | reverse complement strand
GATCGAGCGCTCGCCGGAAGGCGGCCGCGGCGACCAAGCCTCCGTGGGCGCCTATTATCAGTTCACGCCGCGCCTGCGTGTCGGCGGTGAAGTGAGTGTCGAGGAGCAGACGCCGCTGGCGCCCGTTCCCAGCCCCGGCGAAGAAGAAACCCGCGCCGGCGTGCGGATCGAGTCGGCGTTCCGCTTCTAAGCGCGCGTCAGCGCATCCACAGCAGCACATCCCGCGAAACCTCGGCCTGCGAGCAATCGCGCCGTGCGCGCATTCACGCCGCCGAGGGCGATCGCCGGGAGCAGGGCAGCGCGCGCGATCTGGCTCGCTTGAAATAACCCGAGCGTGCGCCGTCCCGAGCTGCTGCGTGTCGAAAACACAGGCGCGAGGATACAGCCGTCGGCCCCGAACGCCGCAGCGCGTGCAGCGCCCGCCGCCGAATGCGCGGCCGCAGTGACGAGGCGCGCGCCAGGTTCGCGATGAGCGGGCAAGAGTTGTTCCGGCCAATGCACGCCATCGGCGCTAACGCGCTGTGCAAGTTCTGGATCGCCCGCGATGAGCAACATCAAGCCTCGCGAGCGGCAGGCCTGCGCCAGCCGCCGCGCCGTTCGCGCACGGTCCGGCGCGCCGAAATGGCGATACACAACAGCCGCGCCGCGCGGCAGGCGCTTTGCCGTGCGCACCGGGTCGGGCGTGCGTTCTGGATCGGTGAAGAAGAAGAGGGCCGGCAGCGCCGGGGCGCCCGCCTCGCGGTTGAGGCGGCGCGCTAAGCTCGCTAGCTGATGAACCGAGCTCATGAGTGCAGTCTTATCAGATGTCGCCAATGCGCGCGCCGCGATCCTTGCGCGCATCGAGGCTGCGGCCAAGGCGGCGGGGCGTGCGCCGGAAGAAGTTCTGCTGGTGGCGGTGTCGAAGCAGCAGCCCCACGATAGGATCGAAGCAGCGCTTGCGGCGGGCCAGCGCGTCTTCGGTGAAAACCGCGTGCGGGAAGCGCAGGCCCGCTGGGCCGAGCGGCGGTCGCGCTGCGGTGACTTGCGGCTGCGCCTCGTCGGGCCGCTGCAGACCAACAAGGCGGACGATGCGGTCACGCTCTTCGACGCCATCGATGTCCTCGACCGCGAGAAGCTCGCGCGGGCCCTGGCCGTGGCGGCGCAGAAGGCGGGGCGCTGCCCGGAGATCTTGGTGCAGGTAAACACCGGCGAAGAACCTCAGAAGGCGGGGGTCATCCCGGCCGAGGCGGACGGGTTTATCGCAATGGCGCGCGAAACGTATGCTCTGCCCGTCAGAGGCCTCATGTGCATCCCGCCGGTGGACGAAGAACCCGCCATGCATTTTTCGCTTCTGGCCAAGATCGCCGCCCGCAACGGGCTGACGGAACTCAGCATGGGCATGAGCGAAGATTTCGAGACAGCGGTGCGTTTCGGTGCGACGCAGGTGCGCATCGGCTCGGCGCTGTTCGGGCCGCGCGGCTAGGGGAAGGGCGGCGGCGCCATTAAACAGTGGGTTGCAAATGGAAGCCCTGCCGTGGTGATAACCTAGGCTACAAGAGGGTCGGGCGGCCCAGGTGGACGGATGACGCGCGAGACGACAATCCTGATCATCGACGACGACGCCGACCTCCGTCAGGCGCTGGTCGAACAGTTCGATCTCGAGAACGGCTTCTCCGGGGTTGGCGCAGCCACGGCCGCCGAAGGCTTGAAGGCAGCCGACGAGACCAAGCCCTCGGCCATCGTTCTCGACGTCAGCCTGCCGGACATGGACGGCATCGAGGCGTGCCGGAAGCTGCGCGAACAAGGCGTCAAGGCGCCGATCATCTTGCTCACCGGCGTGTCGCGCGAAGAGCAGGACCAGGTGCAAGGCCTCGACGCCGGCGCCAACGACTATGTGCTCAAGCCATTCAAGTTCTCCGTGCTGCTTGCGCGCATTCGCGCGCACCTGCGCAGCCACGAGGCCAGCGAAGACGCAGTCTATCGCATCGGCCCGTACGAGTTCCGCCCCGCCATGCGTCTCTTGCTGGATGAGACGCAGAAGAAGATCAGGCTGACCGACAAGGAAACCTCGATCCTGCGTTACCTCTATCGCTCGGGCGAAAAACCCGTCGGCCGCGATGAGCTCCTGCGCGAGGTGTGGGGTTACAACGCTAACGTGACGACGCACACGCTGGAGACGCACATCTATCGTTTGCGTCAGAAAATCGAACCCGATGCGCAGAGCCCGAAACTGCTGATCACAGAAACGGGCGGTTATCGTTTGCAGGTGTGAACCACGGAACTTGCCGATCTTTCCCGGTTTCGCCTTGTTGTCGGCGGGCCTCGCGTTGCAAGCTAGCGCCCGAAACAGGCGAGACGGGGCGCGATGAGCGACAAGGACACGCCTAAGCAAGCGAGCCGCAGAAGCACCGGCGATCGCGCGGCGCGCGCGGAACGTCGCTTCGACGCCGCGATGAGCGCCATTTCCGACGCCTTCTACGCCGTCGATGACGAGTGGCGCGTCGTCGTCTTCAACGTCGCGGCGGAGCAGTATTTCGGCATCCCCGCCGGCGACGTGCTGCAGCGCAATCTGTGGGACATTTTTCCGCAAGGCCTCGGCAGCCGTTACGAAGCCATGTGCCGCAAGGCGAAAGAGGAGGGCGCCCGCTCGACTTTGGTGCTGCCGTCCGCGCTGCGGCCCGGACGCTCCGTCGAAATCACCTTCGCGCCGTGGGACGACGGCATATGCGTCGCCATCACCGACATAACGGACCGCATGAGCAAGGAAGCGCAAGTCAGCCAGCTCATGCGCGAAGTGAACCATCGCTCGAAGAATCTGCTCGCCGTCGTGCAGGCCGTCGCGCGGCAGACGGCGGCCAAGAGCCCGAAGGATTTCGTGTCGAGCTTCGAGCAGCGCCTGCTGGCGCTCGCGAAGGCGCAGGACCTGCTCATCAAGGGCGAATGGCGCCATGTCGCGCTCGAGGATCTCGTGCGCGCCGAGCTTGGACATTTCGCGGCGCTGATCGGCCGGCGCATCATACTCAGCGGGCCGGACGTGGCCGTGACGCCGGCGGCCGCACAATCGCTCGGAATGGCCTTCCACGAACTCGCCACCAACGCCGCGAAGTACGGTGCGCTTTCCAATGACGTCGGCGCCGTCACCATCAATTGGCGTTTGGACACGACGAAGGACGCCGAACCGCAGTTGACGATCGAGTGGCGCGAAGTCGGCGGTCCCACGGTCACGCAGCCCGTCAGCAAAGGCTTTGGCTCAACCGTGATCGGCCCGATGGTGCGCAGCGGTTTAGGCGCCGCGGTGGATATCGCGTTCAGTCCAGTCGGCCTCACGTGGCGCATGACCTGTGACGCAAGCCGGATCATCGCTGCCGCCGCGCCCGCGCGCGCGGCCACACAGGAGCAAGCAGGCCACGCGCCCGCGAACCCGACGGCGGTGGATTCCCGCGGCCGCATCCTCATCGTCGAAGACGAGCCCCTGGTCGGCATGGAGCTCGCCGACGCTCTGGAAAGCGCGGGCTTCACCGTACTCGGGCCTGCCGCGTCGAACGACGACGCGCTCGCGCTGGTGGCCGCGCATGGCTGCGACGGGGCGGTGCTCGATGTGAACCTGGGGCGCGAAACCTCCGAGCCGCTGGCGCTCAAGTTTGCCGCCGAGGGCGTGCCGTTCGTAACGCTGACGGGCTATGCGCCCGACCAACTGCCAGCGCCGTTTCTCAGCAGTCCGCGCCTCACCAAGCCGGTGCGCACCGAGATTCTCGTAGTTGAACTCGCCGGCTGCCTCGCGCAGGGCAGGGCGGCGCCTCCCCCTTAGAAGGCGCCCGCCTGATCAGGTCGCGCTGGCTTGCTGCTCTTTCGCGCTCACGCGTGGTGAAGTCGACTCTCTCGCGCCAGCGAGCTTCTGCTTGCCGTTCCGCGCGTCCTTCAGGCGCGCGAGCAGCGCCTTGTGCTCATCCCACAGGCGCTTCGGCAAACGGTCGCCGAATTTCTCGTAGTGCGGCACGACAAGGGAAGCCTCCTCGTCCCACACGTCGAGATCGACGCCTGTCAGCGTTTCGAGCGCTTCGTCGCCGATCGACAGACCGGAGAGATCGAGCGACTCTTTCGTCGGCACCAGACCGATCGCCGTTTCGCGCGCGTCCGCGGCGCCATCGATCCGCTCGCTGATCCACTTCAGCACGCGCGCGTTATCGCCAAAGCCGGGCCAGACGAACTTGCCGTCTTTGTCTTTGCGGAACCAGTTGACGAAGAAGACGCGGGGCAGTTTCGCGCCCTTGCGCTCGCCGATCTTCAGCCAGTGCGCGAAGTAATCGCCCATGTGATAGCCGCAGAAGGGGAGCATCGCGAACGGATCGCGGCGCAATTCGCCGACCTTGTTCTCCGCGGCCGCCGTGCCCTCGCTGGCGACGTTCGACGCCAGGAACACGCCGTGCTGCCAGTCGAACGCTTCCGTCACCAGCGGCACCGCTGATGCGCGGCGGCCGCCGAACAGAATCGCGTCGATCGGCACGCCTTTGGGATCTTCCCATTCCGGCGCAATCACCGGGCACTGGCCCGCAGGCACGGCGAATCGCGCATTTGGGTGCGCCGCTGGAAATTTGTTGTCCGACGCGACGTAGCGATTGCCTTGCCAATCGGTGAGGCCCGCCGGCGGCTCCTTCGTCAGACCTTCCCACCACACATCGCCGTCATCGGTCAGCGCAACGTTGGTGAAGACGGTGTTGGCGTAGAGCGTCTCGAGCGCGGAATTGTTTGTCTTCGCGCTCGTGCCCGGCGCCACGCCGAAGAAGCCGGCTTCCGGATTGATTGCGTACAAGCGCCCGTCGTCGCCGAAGCGCATCCAGGCGATGTCATCGCCGATCGTCTCGGCTTTCCAGCCGGGGATGGTCGGCTGCAGCATGGCGAGGTTGGTCTTGCCGCACGCCGAGGGGAAGGCGGCCGCGATGTACTTCGCTTCGCCCTTGGGATTGGTCAGCTTCAGGATGAGCATGTGCTCGGCGAGCCAGCCTTCGTCGCGCGCCATCACCGAAGCGATGCGCAGCGCGTAGCACTTCTTGCCCAAGAGGGCGTTGCCGCCATAGCCCGAGCCGAACGACCAGATCTCCCGCGTCTCGGGGAAGTGCACGATCCACTTCTCGTCATTGCACGGCCATGCCACATCCTTCTGGCCGGGCTTCAGCGGTGCGCCCACAGAATGCACCGCGGGCACGAAGAAACCGTCCTCGCCGAGCTGGTCGAGCGCGCCTTTGCCCATGCGCGTCATGATGCGCATGGAAGCCGCAACGTACCCGGAGTCCGTGATCTCGACGCCAAGCGCGCTGATCTTCGAGCCAAGCGGACCCATCGAGAACGGCACGACATACATCGTGCGCCCGCGCATGCAGCCATCGAACAGGGTGTTCAACTTCTCGCGCATCTGCGTCGGCGCGAACCAGTTGTTGGTCGGCCCCGCGTCGTCCCTGCTCTCCGAGCAGATGAACGTGCGGCTCTCCACGCGCGCCACGTCCTTCGGATCCGATGCCGCGTAGAACGAGTTCGGGCGCTTCTGCTCGTTGAGCTTCTTCAGCGTGCCGGCGGCGACAAGTTCACCGGTCAGCCGCTCCCACTCCGCATCCGAGCCGTCGCACCAATAGACGCGGTCCGGCTTCGTCAGCGCGGCGATCTCCTCGACCCAGGCGACGAGCTTCTTATGACGGGTCGGAGCCGGGTGAAGACCCGGGATATTTACAGTCACGGAATCCCTCCAGGCGCCGCGACGCGAGGTGCGGCGCTCGTTCTGTGTTTCCAAAGTGTGGGTGGAACGATTTATGTCAAACCGCTTCTACGGGTCACTGTGACCAACCCGCGCGTTTCGCAATTGCTACCGGTAGCAATCGTGTTTGCAGACCAGGAATGCGCCCACGGCTCGCTTCGCAGACGCACAAATGGAACGGCCCTGAAAGA
>JAEWNX010000016.1 GCA_023461135.1 Pseudomonadota bacterium | reverse complement strand
GACGAGCACGATCTCATCGGCGCCGATGAGCGCCTCTTTCACCCACGGCTCCCACAGGTGCGGCAGATCGAGCACGACGTACGAACTCAAACGGCGCGCGGCGGCGACCAAGGCTTGCGCGGTGTCGGCCTGCAAATCGGCCGCTCGCCGCGGATTGGCCGGCGCCGGCAGAATGCTCAGCCGTTCGGTGCGCGGGATGGCGATTTGCTCCAGAACCAGATCATTCACCGCCTCGCCCGCGTCGAGCACATCGCCGAGCGATTGCTTTGGTTCGAGCTTGAAATTGAAAGCGGCCGCGCCGAAGGGCAGATCAAGATCGACCAGCGTCGTGCGCGCGCGCTGCCGCTCTGCGATCGACCAGGCGAGGTTGTGGGCAATCGTGGACGCGCCGATGCCGCCGCGCGCCCCCACCACCGCAATGACGCGCGCCTTGTCGGCGCCGGCGAACATCGCGCAAGCGGACCCGGCGACGGCCTCCGGCGTGACCGGCCACATCAGGTATTCATCGACGCCCCGCTGCGCGAGTTCGCGCAACAGCGTGACATCGTTGACGGCGCCGAGGATGATGACTTTCGTTTCGGCGCCCGCGGCGTGCATCAGGCGATCGAGGCTCGCCATCATGGCCGGGCCGCGCAGGTTCGTGTCGATCACGACAAGGTCGGGCTGCTGATGCGCCGCGCAGCGGATGGCGGCGCCGTCGAGCCCGCCGCGCGCGATCATGATTTCCGTGCGCGACAAACGCGGATCGGCCGCCACGCGCCCGAAGAACTCCGCCGCTTCCGGCCGGTCCCAGCTCAGATAGATGCGGATCGCGGGCGCGGGCTGTTCTCGCGCGCCTTCCGGCACGCCGTTGCGCACAGGTCCCAGCGACGCGCCGCGTCCGTTCTCGTTCGCTGACGAGAGCAGGAGTTCCTCCGTGCTCGGGATCGGCAGGGAAAGGCTGGGCAGCGAGAGCTCTTCGGCCTCCATGGGATCGAAGGGCGGTTCTTCGTCGTCCTCCATCACCTCGACGTTGAGCAGATCCTCCAGGTCCGGCGGATCGAACGGCGGCTCATCCGCAACATCCGCTTCAACGGGCGCTATTGCCGCCTCGTCCGCGTCATTAGCGGCGGCCGGCGTGCAGAACTCGACCTCTTCTTCCTCGTCGACGACGAGCATTAGAACCGGCGACGAACGACCTGACTTTCGCGCTTCGACTGGCGCGGATTCAAATTCTTCCGCTTCCTCGACGTCCGGGGTCTCGAAATCCTCAGCCGCACGCGTGTCGTCGGGAAAGGGTTCGGCTGCCTCCGGCGCGGCGAGGGCAACGCCTTGCTCCTGCGCGAGCGCCATGCGCCGCGCGCGCGTCCGCGCCATCGCCTTCTTGGAAGCGTTCCTATTCACGACCCAACGCCCACGCAGTTTTTCTTCACCACATTGTGCGGGAGACGCATTGCAAAGCGATTAGCAAGGATCGCTAACGCGATTTTACGATTGGGGCGCGCGCTCCAGATTCGCCTCTGGAATGAGGCTTTTCATGCGCTGCGTGAACGATATCAGACACACTTCCTTCGGCGACAACGGCCCGCTGGTGTAGCTCGACGAAGACATCCCCGCCTGCACGCCCTCGATCAAGGTGGTGTCCTCGGCGTTAACTTGCCGGTTGATGCGCCAGTTGAGATAGCGCGCCGCGTTCAGCTCCCGGCTTTGCTCCGGGTACACGTAGGCGATCTCCCGGATCATCGTCTCGGTCGCGGAGACCGGGATGAATTGCATGAAGTCCACTTGGTCTGGGTAGATATCAAACGCCGTGTTCGGCCAGAGTTTGTAATAGACCCACATGCGCCGACGGTCGGCCGGGATGTGCGTCATCGACGAAAGCAAGCTCTGATAGGCGCGCTCGGACCAATTCTCCGACGCGTTCGCCTGCAGCTCGCCGCTCATCTTATCGACCCACGCCTTCGCCTCGATTGCGTAGGTCGCGCCGAAGAGGCGCGCGAGGCCTGGGTGGGCCACGCCGATATGCATGCCGTCCGAATAATTATCGGCCACATTCTTCCAGTTCACTTTCCGCGGCCTGAGCGTCACGCGCCCGTTCGGCACGAGGCGCTCCAGTTCATACGGCGCAATCTCCGCGGCGTAGGGCGCCATCATGTCGGCGACGCTCGGCCCGCCGCCCTCGAAGCGCACGAAGACAAAGCCGTGGAAGATTTCCTGCTCGACCGGCTTCAGCCCATACGCGCTCTTGTCGAGGCTCTCGAAGCCCTGCCACTTCGGGACGTTCGCGAGTTTGCCGTCGAGCCCGTAGCTCCATGCGTGATACGGGCACACGAGCCGGTGTCCGCACGAGCCGCGGGCTTCAGTGGCGATCTTGCCCGCCCGGTGCCGGCACACATTGTGAAAGCTCCGCAGCACGCCATCGCCGCCGCGCACGGTGACGACGCGCTCACCCAGAATATCGAGCGTGATGTAATCGCCTGGGTTGGGCGCATCGTTGATGTGCCCGACAATTTGCCAAGCCGCGCGAAACACCTTCTCGCGCTCCAGCTCGAAGAAGCGCGGGTCGGTGTAGAGCCAGGCCGGCAGGCTGGTGATCGTCACGCAAGACTCCGTTGGCGCCAATGTGCCCTTCACGGCCCACGGCGCCAACTGGCCCGGTGTCGCAATCCTAACGTTGCTCGGTGAACCCGAGGACTGCCTCGACGTCCTCGTCGACATACGTACCCACCCAGATCGCGTAGTTACCCGATTGCGGAGTGGAGACCGTAATTCTGGGGTTTATCCCATCGGCGCTGTCGTCATTGCAGGTGAACTGACCATCGGGTCCTTGGACGATGAGCGTCGTATCGCCCGAGGACGTCACGTTGATGTCGAACGGGCGCACATCGCCTTGCGCGTTGAACGTTAGCCGGAAATCAGGCTGGCCGGTCACCCAGCCGACGCAACCGGCGACGAGGTTGCTCGCTTGCTGATCGCCGCCCGCGACGATGGTGACCTGATGCGGGTTGGGCCGCCAATCCGGTGACAATGTCAATGTGCCGTAGTTCGGGTTCAGGGTGGCGTCCAGGCCTTGTGCGCTGGCCGGCGGCGCCGCCGCGAGCGCCAGGACAAGTCCGGCAATTACAAGAAGGAATTTGCTGTGCATCTCCCCCTCCATACGCCCTCATCGAGAGCCTACGCGGATACCGGGAGATTGCATAGCGTTAAGGTCAGAACAGGCTGCCCTGATCGCCGCCGGCTTTGGGCTTCGCACGCGGTTTTGCAGGCTCGGGCGGATCGATCACGGCCTTCTTCTGATCGTCGGCGAACGTGAGGTTGATCTCATCGCCCGCGTTCAGGTCCTTCGCGGCGCGCACCAGCGTGCCGTCGTCGCGGTGCACCATGACAAAGCCGCGCGCGAGCACGCTCTTGTGCGAGAGCGATTCCAACATGCGCGCCGACGCATCGAGATGCTTCCTGTGCGCCTCGATCGTGCGCTGCATCGCCGGCTGAAGGCGCGCCGCGCACTGCATCAGCCGCTCGCGCCGCCGCACGATGTCCTGCGCCACCGCCTGCGGACGTAGCCGCGCCGCCACACGGTCGAGCTTCGATTGCGCCACGCGTGTATTGGCGACCAGCGCGGCGTTGAGCCGCTCAGCCGCGCGGTCGAAGCGCTGCTGCGGCAACTGGAAGAGCGTCTCCAACCGCGGCAATCGCGCGGCAGCGGCGCGCACATGCGTGCGCCGCTGCTCAAGCCCGCGCACCAGGCCGTTCTTCAGCCGTCCATCGAGCACGGTGACGCGTTCGATCAGCTCAGCGCGAACCGGATCGGCTTTTTCCGCAGCGCCCGTCGGCGTGGGGGCGCGCAAGTCAGACGCGAAATCGATCAGCGTCGTGTCCGTCTCGTGCCCGACCGCGCTGATCAGCGGGATGCCGCTCTCCGCCGCCGCGCGCACGACGAT
>JAEWNX010000015.1 GCA_023461135.1 Pseudomonadota bacterium | reverse complement strand
ACGCCGATCCGGCGAAGGCGCCGGCGCTTGAGCCGTACATCATCCAGTCGACGCTGCTCGCGCGGCGCGCGGCGGTAGAAGCGGCGGGCGGCTATCGGCACGTGCCAAACTCGGAGGATAGCGATCTCTTCTGGCGCTTGTCGGAGCACGGAGCACTGGCGAATCTGACGGAGAAACTCGGCCAGTACCGCGTTCACACCGCGAGCGTTTCCAGCTCCATCGTCAACGGCCGCATCATGGCGGTGGGTTCACAACTCGGCGCGATATCGGCTGTCCGGCGCCGGACGGGGAAAGCGGACCTGACGTTCTCGTTCGATCTTCACGCTGCGATGAAGCGTGCGGTGACGCTCGAGGGGATGTGCTCGCTCGCCGCCGGGCTCGACGCAGACGAAGCGAACCATCTCCGTATCGCCGCCGCAACCAAACTGATGGAGCTGGCGCGGTATCGTCCGTACGAATTGGATGGCGCCGATTGCGCTTTCGTCCGCGCGGCGCTGCCGTTCGCGGCGCAGCTATCGGCGCAGAACCAAAAAGAAGTCGAGTGGTACGTCACGGTAACGGCGGCGCGGCTCGTCCGCAAAGGCATGTTGTCCGAAGCGCTGACGCTGACGCCGCTCAAGAGCTATCCGGTGGCGGCAGCGCGTGTGTTGTTGTCGCGGTGACGGCGTGCGGCGTCGCGCTTCGACAGGCTCAGCGTGACGCCATTTCTAGCAGCGGCGCTGTTCAAGTAGCGTCAGCCTGAGCTTG
The DNA here is from genome assembly GCA_023461135.1 of Pseudomonadota bacterium. Taxonomy (GTDB): domain Bacteria; phylum Pseudomonadota; class Alphaproteobacteria; order Caulobacterales; family Aquidulcibacteraceae; genus Vitreimonas. Next base: position 8,979 of record JAEWNX010000015.1, on the reverse strand, counting down.
TCGAAGGCCGGCGCGGGCCAAGATGTCAGTGCGGGTCTTCCGGCCAGTTGAGGATGCCGTCCCGCACGGCGCGTTTCAGCCACTCAGGCAGCATGAACGCCCAGGCGCGTCGTGGGTTTGAGAACATGCCTTTCGCTTTGAGTTCGCGCCAATGCGCCAAGCGCTGCTTGAACGGCATCACACCGATATAACTTTTCTCGTACTGCTCGATCGGCCAGTTGCCGCCGAAAAGGTCTTCGTGGCGGACATCAAGTTCTCCGTAGCTCGGCGCGTCGCGCTCCGCGAGCATGGCGCGATTGTCGAGCGGCGGAAGTTCGGCGGCGCGCGCATACACCGCTTCCATCCACTTGTTCCAGCCCGGCGGATTGTGCGCGGCGGCGACGGCTTCGCACGCATTGCGGCCCATCTCTTCCCGCAGCTTGGGGTCGGCGATCAGCTTTTCCAGCATCGCGCGGTATTCATCGAAACTGCGCGCCTGCCATGTGTTGCCAACCAGCGCGAAGTGGTTGATCGCGGTGATGCGCACGTCGTCCGGATGCGTGAAGATGCTGACGGCCGGCGCGCCGTGGCCCGACGCTTCCATCATCGAGGTGGACGACACGAAAGGATAGGAATCCACGTAGATATCCGCCGCTTCGTAATAGATGCGCGGGTTCGGCGTGGGCTGCAGCGTTTGCAGGCGATCGCCAAACTTCTCGAAATACGGAGCCCAATCCGGCTGCTCGGCGCCACCCACGACGATGAGTGAGACGTTGGGATGCTTCTCCAGGATAGGCGCGTGGATTTTGGCGTAGCTGTCGCCGTCACGCGTCAGGTATTTAAGCTGGCGCGCCACCGAGACCATCAGGATTGCATCCGGCGCGATGCCAAGTTCGCGCTTGGCGTCTTCGCGCGAGCGCGTGCGTTTGATGCTCTCCGAGATGGTCGGCATCAGGATGTTGCGCTCACGCGCGATACCGCGGCGGGTGACGGAAAGCTCAAGCGCCGCGTCGCGCAAGTCGATGTTGAGGTGGGCGATCGCGGGGTTAAGCCAGAAGAGGTGGTCGGCGTGATTGAGGATGACAACGTGCGGGTACTTGCCAGACTCGATCGCACCGAACGCCAGCAGCGGCACGACATCTTCGCAGTGCGTGTGGATCACGACGAGGTCATAACGCTGCGCGATTTCACGAAGCTTCTTGGCCCACTCGATCTGACTGCCGCGGCTGCGGTTGAGGAAGCGCACGCTGCCGCCTGATGCCTGGAAAGCGTCAAACACGAATTGCGGCGTCGGCCCGCGGTGCTGCGTCAGCACCACCGAATGCTCGCGGCTCTTATCAGCCTCCACCCACTTGCAAAGCATGCGGGTAAGACCGCCGACGGGCGCAGCTTGCGTCATCACGCTCAGAATGCGCTTCACCTCTTTCGGGCGCGGATGCTTCGTGCCCGGCGTTTCGGTGGCGCGCGCGATGTCGGTCAGCACCCTCTCGACGCGCGGGCTCCAGAAGATGCCGCAATGGTTCTGCACCGGAATGTGCGCGGCGATGGAGCAATAGGCGGCCGCGGTCGCGTAATCGCCTTCGGCGAACAGCGCTTCGGCGCGTGAGACGTATTTGTCGAACAGCGCGAAATTGGCTGCGAGGCGCTCTTTCTGTTTCGCGAACGGCCGCGCTTCGGCTTCAGCGACGGCGGTCATTGGCGGCCTCGTTCAGCATAGGCATGGCGCCTTGGCTGAGACGCCATTCGCCCGGCTCGTGATAGACGCCATACGCCTGCGCCGTAAGCACGGGGTGGCGCACATGGAAGTGTCCGCCGATTTGCGCGGCGACCATCGAGGCCGCCGCGTCGCGCACAACGATGTTCGCGACGTAGAGGTCGGAGACGAGCTTGATCGGCGGCGTGCGCAACTCGATCTCGCCTTCGCCCTCGACGAACGGAATGTCGATCTTGTCGCTGTAGGTGGAATAGGTCGTGCACGCGACTTCGTCGTCGCGGTCGAAACCGACACGGAAATCGGGGCGCTCGACGCGCTGATGCGCATTGTATTTGAGGCGCACGATCATGCGCTCGCCGTAATCGAATACGCCTGCTGGTTCGCGACGCTCATTGAGGAGCTGCACGTCGGTGAATTTGATCGGCGCGTGCGCGGCATCGCGGAACCAGGGCGCATCGGCAAGGCGGCTGTCGCCTTCATAGAGCTTGAGGCCCTCGGCGGTCGGGCCGTCGAAGGCGATCTGACCTTTCTTGAGATAAATCACGCGTTCGCACATCGTCTTGATCGAGTGCATGTTGTGCGACACGAAAAGGATCGTCGCGCCTTTCTGCTCCAGGCGGCGCGCGAACGTCATGCACTTGCGCTGGAATGCAAAATCGCCGACCGCGAGCACTTCGTCGAGGAGCAGGATGTCCGGATCGAGGTGCGCGGCCACCGCGAAGGCGAGGCGCACGTACATGCCGGATGAATAGCGCTTCACCGGCGTATCCATGAACTCGGCGATCTCGGAGAAATCGACGATGGCGTCGTACTTGGCGGCAACTTCGGCGCGCGTCATGCCGAGGATCGAGCCGTAGAGGAACACGTTCTCGCGCCCGGTCAGTTCGTGGTGAAAGCCGGTGCCGACTTCGAGCAGCGCGCCCAAGCGGCCCTTGATGCGGATGTGGCCCGTTGTTGGCGTCGTGATGCGCGAGAGGATTTTCAGCAGCGTGGATTTGCCGGCGCCGTTGAGGCCGATAATGCCGACGTTTTCGCCGCGCTTGATCTCGAAATTCGCGTCTTTCAGCGCCCAGAAGGTCTGGCGCTCCTGCAACGCAGCGCGCTCTTCCTTGGACGCAAACATATCCTTCACGCCCGACGCGATCACGTCGCGCAGGCTATCGTGATGGCGATCCTTGATCAGGCGCTTGTAGCGTTTGCCGACGCTTTCGCCGCGGATTGCGAAATCGCCGTCCATCAGATCACGTCCGCGAAAGTGCGTTCCATGCGGCGGAAGAAGATCAATCCTCCCACCATCAGGACCACGATGATGATCGCGCTCATGCCGAGCGCCATGAAGTTCGGCGCACCCTGGCCGAACACGGCCCAGCGGAAGCCCTCGATTACGCCGACCATCGGGTTCAGCGAATAGAGCATCCGCCATTGCTCGGGCACCATCGAAAGCGGGTAGACGATCGGGCTCGCGTACATCCAGATTTGGATCATGAACGGCAGCGTGTGCTTGATGTCGCGGAAGCGTACGTTAATGGGCGCCAGCCAAAGGCCTATCGACAGCGCCAACAGCGCGGCGACGACCATCAGCAGCGGGATCACCAGCATTTTCACGTTTGGCGCAATGCCGTAGAACGCCATCACGACCAGCAGCACGACGAACGCGATGCAGAAATCCACCAGCGGTGAAACGACGTTCGCCAGCGGCATGATGAGACGCGGAAAGTAGATCTTCCGCACCAGTTCCGCGTCCGTTACGAGGCCGACACCGGAGCGGCGCACCGCTTCGGCGAAATAGGTCCACGGGAGCACGCCTGCGAACGCGAACAGCGGATAGGGCACGCCTTCGGACGGCATGCGCACGATGTAGCCGAAGATGATCGAGAAGATGATGACGGCGAAAAGCGGCTGCAGGATGGCCCAGCCCGCGCCGAGCAGTGCTTGCTTGTAGAGCACCTGCAGGTCGCGCATCACCAGCACTTGCAGGAGTTCGCGGAAGCGCCACACAGCGCCGAGGTCCAAATCCAGCCATCCGCGGTCTGGGCGGATGTCCGTGACGATCTGGTTCGGGGACGGCGCCTCTACGCTCACGCCGCGCACACCTTCTTCAGGGTTTCGGCGACGAGGGTCTGCTCTTCATCCGTCATCGAATGATAGAGCGGCAGGATGATGCGGCGGTCTTGCGCGAATTCGGAGTTGGGCAAATCCCAGCCGTTCTTGTAGCCGTTTTCACGGTGCGCGCACATGATGCCGCGGCGCGTGGAGACGCCGGCGTCCAGCATGGCTTGCATCACGCTGCGCTGATCGCAGTGCGACGGCAGCGTCACCGAATAGCTCTGCCAGTTGGAGCGGCGGTCTTCCGGCTCGATCGGCAGCATGATGCCGATATTGTTCTGCAGCAGCTCATTGTACCGCGCAGCCAAACGCCGGCGTGTTTCCACGATCTCCGGCACGCGCTTCAGCTGCTCACGGCCGACGGCGGCTTGGATGTCGGTCATCCGGTAATTGTAGCCGAGCACCGGGTGCGTCTCGAAGATCACCTGGTTCGAGCCGTGACGCACCGTATCCGGCACGCTCATGGCGTGCTGGCGCAGCAGTTTGAACTGCTTGTCGTACGCCGGATTCTTCGTCGTCAGCATGCCGCCGTCGCCGGTCGACACGATCTTGCGCGGATGGAACGAGAAGCAGGCGATTTCGCCGCGCGGCGCGCCGATCTTTTCCCACGCGCCGTCGATCTTGATTTCCGAACCAATCGCGCAGGCCGCGTCTTCGATCACCGGAATGTTGTGACGCTTGGCGATCGCGAGCAAGCTTTCGAGATCGCACGGCATGCCGATCTGGTGCACGCAGAGGATCGCCTTGGTCTTCGGCGTGATCGCGGCTTCGAGCAGGTTCGGGTCGATATTGTAGGTTTCGAGCTCGACATCGACGAAGACAGGCTTGGCGCCGCAATACTTCACCGAATTCGCCGTCGCGATGTAGGAGTGCGAAACGGTGATGACTTCATCGCCCTCGCTGACGCCCAGCGCCAGCAGCGCCAGATGCAGCGCTGTCGTGCAGTTCGACACCGCCGTCGCGTAGGGCGCGCCGACGTACGCCGCGAATTCCTTCTCGAACGCGGCGACTTCCGGGCCTTGCGTCACCCAGCCGGACAGGATCACGCGCGAAGCGGCTTGCGCTTCGCGTTCGTCCATCAGCGGCTTCATCAGTGGGATCACGCTACGTGCTCCTTGTTGACGCGCCACCAATTGACGAGGCGCTCGAGGCCTTCTTCGAGGCTCACTTGCGACTTCCAGCCGAGCAGGCGTTGCGCCTTCTCCGTGCTGGCGAGACGCCGCGGCACGGCGTTGACTTTGCGCTCGGGGCCGAACTCCGGCTGGAGGTTCGTCTTGCCCATCACGCGCATCAGCGTTTCGGCAAGTTCGAGCAACGTCGTTTCGACTTCGGAGGCGACGTTGAACACTTCGTCCGACACGTCCGACTTCAGGCCGGCGACGTTCGCACGGGCGATGTCGTCGATATAGATGAAGTCCATCGAGGTTTTGCCGTCGCCGAGGATGAGCGGCGGGATGCCGGCGTCGATGCGCTCCATCCAGCGGATCAGAACTTCTGTGTACTTGCCGTGGATGTCCATCCGCGGGCCGTAGACGTTGAAATACCGGAAAGCGACATAGTCGGTGCCGTACATGTCGTTGAAGGACCGCAGCAGGCCTTCCAACATGATCTTCGAGGCGCCGTACCAGGTGCGGTTGTTGTACGGGTGATCTTTTTCCGTCGTCGGGAAGTTATCGGCCAGCCCATAAATCGAAGCAGTCGAGGCGCAGACGATCTTCTTCACGCCGGCAAGGTGCGCGGCTTCCACGACGTTGAAGCTGCCGTTGCACATCACTTCCATGGCTTCGCGCGGATCTTCCGCGCAGGCCGTGATGCGGATGGCCGCCATGTGAATGACGGCGTCCATGCCTTCGGTGACGCGGCGCGTGGCGTTCACGTCGCGAATGTCGCCCTTCACCAGCTCGACGCGCTTATCCTTCAGGATCTCAGCCACATTGTGCATCGATCCGCGCACGAGGTTGTCGAAGATGACGATCTTCTCGACATCTTCGCGCAGGAGTTGATCGATCGTCGTGGAGCCGATCAGCCCGCACCCGCCGGTGACAAGGATTTTGGCGCCGTCGAGATTCATCGCGCGATCCCCGTGTCACGCTTGTGCAGTTCGATCACCGCGGCCGCGACTTCGGCCTGCATCTCGGCGGTCAGTTCCGGATACATCGGCAGCGAAAGCTGTTCGGCCGCGGCCTTTTCAGCGCACGGGAAGTCGCCGTTCTTGTATCCGAGGTCTTCGTAGGCCGGCAGGTTGTGGATCGCGATCGGATAGTGAATGCCCGATTGGATGCCCTTCGCGTTCATCGCGTCTTGCCACTCTTGGCGTTTGGTCGTGCGCGTTGAGTAGATGTGATAGACGTGGCGCGCCTTGTCTTGCACGAACGGCGTGGCGACACCCGAGCCCGCGAACAGCGCGTCATAGCGCTTCGCCGCTTCGCGGCGCGCTTCGGTCCACTTCTCGAGATACTTCAGCTTTACGCGCAGGATGGCGCCCTGCATGCCTTCAAGGCGCATGTTGTAGCCCTTGAGGACGTGCATGTACTTCTTCTCGGCGCCCCAATCGCGCAGCATGCGGATCTTGCGCGCATACTCGTCGTTGTTGGTGGTCGTCGCGCCGCCTTCGCCGTAGGCGCCGAGGTTCTTGCCCGGATAGAAGCTGAACGCAGCCAGGTCGCCGATGCCGCCGACGCGCTTGCCGTTCCACTCAGAGCCGTGCGCCTGGCAGGCGTCCTCGATCACGATGAGGTTGTGCTTCTTCGCGATCGCCATGATCGCGTCCATGTCGCAAGCCTGGCCGTAAAGATGGACCGGCAGGATGGCCTTGGTCTTCGGCGTGATCGCCGCTTCGATTTTGGCCGGATCGATCAGGTAGGTCTTCGGATCGATGTCGACGAACACCGCCTTCGCGCCCGAGTACCAGATCGCCGCAACGCTCGCGACGAAGGTGAACGGCGTCGTGATCACTTCATCACCCGCGCCGATATCTGCGGCGAGCATGGCGAGGTGCAGCGCGCTGGTGCCGTTATTGACGCCCATGCAGTGCTTCGCGCCGCAATACTCGGCGAATTCCTTTTCGAACGCCGCCACTTCCGCGCCGAGCACGAACTGCGTGTTGTCCAGGATGTGCTGGATCGCCGCGTCGATCTCCGGCTTGATGGAGAGGTATTGTGATTTCAGATCGACAAACGGGACGGTCACAGCACTTTCTCCGCACGCGGCAGGTGGATGGTTTCGCCGCGCGCCTTCATGGAGGAGGTTGCAGCTTCGATGAGTTGAGTGACGCGCGTGCCGAGACGGCCGTCGCAAAGCGTCTTCTTCTTTTGGTCGATGGCCTCGACGAAATCGAGTGCGCCGGTGCGCAGCGCTTCGCTTTCGTCCAGCTTCGGCGCCCACATGTCGCCGGTGCGATAGCCGACGCGCATCTGGTAGATCTTCGCCGGATCGTCCGTGAACGAGACGCCCTTGTCGTAGATCTTCAGTTTCTCGGACGGCTCAAGGTCGTTGTAGACGAACATCTTCTTCGTCCCGCCGACGAGCACCGTGCGCACCTTCACCGGCGCCAGCCACGAGCAGTTCACGTGCGCGATGGCGCCCGAGTCGTAAAACATCGTGATGTAGGCGAGGTTTTCCGGCGTGCCCGGGAAGTGATTGATGCCGCCCGCCGACACGGCGACCGGCTGTTCTTCCAAGAGGTAGTCGAGGATCGAGAAGTCGTGCACGGCGAGGTCGGAGATCACCGACACGTCGCGCTGGAAGAGGCCGAGATTCACGCGGGTTGAATCGTAATAGAGGATCTTGCCCAGCTCATCGGCCGCGACCAGGTCCATCATTTTATTCACGGCGCCGGTATAGATGATGGTATGGTCGACGTGCAGGACGACCTTCTTCTTCTCAGCCGTGTCCACCAGCTGGCGCGCCTGCAGTGACGTCTCCGTCATCGGCTTTTCCAGCCACACGTGCTTGCCCGACTTCAAAGCGGCCATGGCCAGCTCGAAGTGCGTCGACACAGGCGTGGCGATGGCGATCGCGTCGATGGTGGGATCGCGCAGCATTTCCTGGAAGTCGGTCGTCGTCTTCACCGCCGGGAAGCGCTTGTTGACGAGCTCGAGTTTCTTCGGGTCGAGGTCGGCCACAGCCGCCAACTCGGCGCCCTTCAGCTCCGCGAAGTTACGGACGAGGTTCGGACCCCAGTAGCCGTAGCCGATTACACCAATCCTGATCATTCTGATCGTCCCAGTCCCCTTGGGGCGCGTCTCTCGCCGCGCCGGTTTAGTCCCTCTTGTCCCGAGTGTCGCCCACCACCTTGGCAGGCACGCCAGCCACAATTGCGTGGTCTGGCACGTCTTTCGTAACCACCGCGCCCGCGCCGATCAGCGCGCCTGCGCCGATGGTGACTCCACCCATGATGGTCGCGTTCGAGCCGATCGAGGCCCGCTTCTTCACGACGGTCGGCACAACCGCCCAATCCGCTTCGCTCTGCGCCGAGCCGTCCTCGTTGGCCGCCTTCGGGAAGATGTCATTGATGAACATGACGCCGTGCCCGACGAACACTTCGTCCTCAATGGTCACGCCCTCGCAGATGAAGGTGTGCGACGAAATCTTGCAGCGCGCGCCGATGTGCGCGTTCTTCTGAATCTCGACGAAGGCGCCCACGCGCGAGCCGGTTCCAACCGAGCAACCGTACAAGTTGACCAGCTGTGGGTGGTGGATCGTCACACCTTCGCCCAGGCGAACATTGTCCGAAATCGGCATCTTACTCCCCAGCGCACGGGTTGGTGCGCCCATCGCAATTTCCGAGCCGCGTTATGCTTAACGCCGCGCGTGTCACTGCTCAGCACATCGACCTGCGAAACTGGTCTATTGGCGAAGCGGGCGCGCTATTCCAGGCATTGCGGCGGCCAGGAGAAATTCGCGCCTATTGGGACGCTGAAGCCGTCTCGCGCAAGGGATTTTGAGCGCTCTCTGCAGTTGGCGGCGTAAGCGTCGCACGCGCGCCCACGGCGGCGACGAGATCGCGGAAGCAGGCTTCGGGCGAGAAGTGCTGGCGCGCACAATCGAGAGCGCGGACGCCAAGGGCGCGGCGGGCGCGGAAGTCGTTCATGAGTCGCACGGCAGCGTCGGCAAAACGCTGCGGGTCGTGTTCGATGGCGCCGGCGTCAGCGCCGAGATGGTGAACGCCTTGGGCTGTT
>JAEWNX010000014.1 GCA_023461135.1 Pseudomonadota bacterium | reverse complement strand
CAATCGCGCCGCGAAGGCGCGACAACGAATCCGGCAAGTCGTTTGCCGTCAGCGACGTGCGCATCGCCATCATGCCGCAACCGATGTCTACGCCGACAGCGGCCGGTATGATCGCGCCCTTGGTCGGGATCACCGAACCAACGGTCGCGCCGATGCCGAAGTGAACGTCCGGCATCACGGCGATGTGGCTATGGATGAACGGCAGCGACGCCACGTTGCGCAGCTGGTTTTGCGCTTCGTGCTCGACCGGCACGCCGCTGATCCAGGCCTTGATCGGCGCTCTAGCGCCCGGAATTTCTTCGTAACCGGACATGACCGATCTCCTTCCAAAATTTGGAGCGGATAGTGGGAGTCGAACCCACCACCTTCACGATGGCAACGTGATGCTCTACCGCTGAGCTACATCCGCGATCTTAGTCAGCCGCCCAGCGCCGGCGTCTCACGTGAGACGCGCGGCGTTTGACATCTGACACTGCAAGCGGCCTGGAGCGCATATGAAGAACCCCTCCAGGCCGCGCCTTGGAGGGGTTCTTCATGCTCCACATCGAGACGATGTCAGAAAGCCGAACTCCTCCACGCGCGCGTACCCTCCTGCGCGCCGCGATCTGCGACGAGCATTGGGAAGCAGGGAATTGTGTTCAGCGTTTTCACGGCACGTCTCCGAAGGACGGCGCATATAACACATGAGCAGGAGCGATGCACGCGAAAAATCGCGTAATCGCTAGACTTCTTTCGCGTCTTCTTCGAGCGGGCCGCCGGGATGCGCGGCGCCGAGACCCTGTTCGACGAGCGCCGTCCACGCTTCTTCCGCGCTTTCGGCGAAGCGGAAGAGCTTCAGATCGTCCGCCGCAATGGCGCCGTGTTTCAGTAGCGCGTCGAAATTGATGATCTCGCGCCAATAGGCTTCGTCGAACAGCACGACGGGAAGCAAGCCCACCTTGCCGGTTTGGCGGAGCGTGAGAATCTCAAACACTTCGTCGAGCGTGCCGAATCCGCCGGGGAACACGACAAGTGCGTTGGCCCGCATCGCCAGGTGCATCTTGCGCATGGCGAAATAGTGAAAGTTGAAGGTGAGATCCGGCGTCGAATAGGCGTTGGGCTCCTGCTCGAGCGGTAGCGTGATGTTGAAACCGATGGACTTTGCGCCGGCGTCGGTGGCGCCGCGGTTGGCGGCCTCCATGATGCCGGGGCCGCCGCCGGTGGCGATGACGTTCTCGCAATCTCTCTCGGGATGACCCACGGCGCCGCCGCGTTCGGAGGCGATGCGGCCGAAGGCGCGAGCTTCGTTGTACCAGTAGGCTTGCTTGCCGGGGCCGTTCTCGCGCACGCGCGCGGACCCGAAAACGACTATGGTGGAAAGCACTTTGTGTGCTTTGAGCGCGAGTTCGGCTTTTTGGTATTCGAGATAGAAGCGCGCTCCGCGCATGTCCTCGCTGAGCAGGAAATCCTGGTCCAGCGCAGCCAGCCGAAAGGACGGCGAGGCGAGCTGGGCGGCGTTGGGTTTTTCGGTCTTGGGGCTGTCGGCCATGACAGTCATGTAGCACTTGCCGGCGCCGAATCACGTGCGGCTTTATGCTAGGTTCGCGCCGACTCATGCCGATCCGCCGTCTGCCCCCAGAAGCTGTGAACCGTATCGCCGCGGGCGAGGTCGTGGAGCGGCCGGCTGCGGCGGTGAAGGAGCTGGTGGAGAACGCGCTGGATGCGGGCGCGCGCCGCATTGGGGTGCGAATCGAGCGCGGCGGCCTGGGCCTGATCGCGATCGAAGACGACGGCGGCGGCATCGTGCGCGATGAGCTAGCGCTTGCTGTGGAGCGGCATGCGACGTCAAAGCTTCAAGCGGGCGACGGCGGCGCTGTCGATCTCTTGAATATCCACACGATGGGCTTTCGCGGCGAAGCACTGCCGTCGATCGGCGCCGTGGCGCGGCTGGCGATCACATCGAAGGCGCGCGGCGCGGGTGAGGCGTGGTCGGTTGAGGTCGAGGGCGGTGAGCTTCATCCGCTGAAGCCGGCGGCTTGGGCGGCGCTCAGCGAGAGCGGTACGCGCGTCGAAGTCCGCGATCTCTTCTTCGCAACGCCTGCGCGGCTGAAGTTCATGAAATCCGAGCGCGCCGAGATGATGGCGGTGACGGACGTGGTCAAGCGCCTGGCGATGGCGCGGCCGGATGTGGCGTTCTCGCTGGAACACGACGGTCGCCCGTCGCTACGTCTGAGTGCGGAGCGCGATCCGGACAACGAAGGCCGGCGCGCGCGGCTGGCGGCGATCCTGGGCGCCGAGTTTGCGCCGAACTGCATCGCGCTCGATCACACGCGCGGGGATGTGCGGCTCTCGGGTTTCGCGGGGCTGCCGACATTTCACCGCGGCACGCGCGAGCATCAGCATTTGTTCGTCAATGGCCGGCCGGTGAAGGACAAGCTGATCGTCGGCGCAGTGCGCGCGGCATATCAGGATTTGCTGGCGCGCGACCGCCATCCGGTGGCGGCTTTGTTTCTCGATTTGCCGCCAGGCGACGTGGACGTGAACGTGCACCCGGCGAAGACTGAGGTGCGCTTCCGCGACGCGGCTTTGGTGCGCGGGCTAATTGTCGGCGCGCTGAGCCATGCGCTGGCAGGCGCGGGGCATCGGGCTTCGACGACGACGGCGCAGAGCGCGTTGAGCGCAGTGCGTGCGTATGAGGCGCCGCAGCCGTTTCTGCGGCCGGCTGGTGGGAGTGCGTATGCGCTCGCCGAGGAGCGGTTGGCGGCTGGCGATTTCATGATGCCGAGCGCGCGTGTCGATGGCGGCGTGAGCTTTGCCGACGCGATACCGGGCGCCGATCTTGAGACGGCCATTCGCGATGCGGTGGCGCACGATCCCGAGGACGCGAAATTCTTTCCGCTCGGCGCGGCGCGGGCTCAGATACACGAGACGTACATTGTCGCGCAGACAGAGGACGGCATCGTCATCGTCGATCAGCACGCGGCGCATGAGCGGCTGGTGTATGAGCGGATGAAGTCGATGCTGTCGAATGGCGGCGTGCGGCGGCAGGCGCTGTTGATACCCGAGGTGGTGGAGCTTGATCCGAGCGAAGCGGAGGCAATTGCCGCGCGGGCGGAGGAGTTGGGCCAGCTTGGGTTGGTGATCGAGCCATTTGGACCGGGCGCCATTCTGGTGCGTGAAACGCCGGCGCTACTGGGGCACATCGATGCGGCTGGGCTGTTGCGAGACTTGGCGGACGACGTTGCCGAGCTTGGCGATGCGCATGCGCTGAAGGAGCGGTTGGAGGAGGTGTGCTCTTCGATGGCGTGTCATGGTTCGGTGCGCGCAGGCCGCCGGCTGACCCCCGAAGAAATGAACGCGCTGCTCCGGCAGATGGAGGCGACGCCGTTCTCCGGCCAGTGCAATCACGGGCGGCCGACCTATGTCGAGCTGAAGCTTGCCGATATTGAAAAGCTGTTCGGGCGGCGCTGACGGCGATAGGTTGTGTGCGTGGGACGCTTCGGATTAGTCCATGAGCACGGCTGAGGCAGTCGCGTGTCTGCGGCGCGGCGATTACGCGGGGGCGGAGGCCGCCGTCGTGCGCGCGCTGGTGATGGATGCGCGTGACGTCGAGGCGCTGAGCATTCGTGCGATGCTGCGTCATCAGCGCGGAGATATTGCCGGCGCGATCGACGCGTTCAACGCCGTGCTGGCTGTGGCGCCGAAAGACGCCGCGGCGCAGTTCAATCGAGCGACTCTGCTGCACCAGGCCGGCCGGCTCGAAGAAGCGGTGCATGGCTATGCGCGCACGCTTGAGCTCGAGCCGCGCGATGTAACCG
>JAEWNX010000013.1 GCA_023461135.1 Pseudomonadota bacterium | reverse complement strand
CCCCCCCCCCATATGAACCCCCGGCGCCGCCGCGGCCGCCGGCGCCGCCGCCTGTTGCGAAAGGTCTGCCCTGGATTCCGATTCTCGCCGTCGTCGGGATTCTCGTCATTCTCCTGGCCGGCGCCTTTGCATGGCGCGCCGTGTCTGGCGAGGGCGCACAGGAAGAAACCTACGCCGTCCAGCCGTTTACGCCGACAACTGAATTGATCACAGGACGCGACCGCGTCGAAGCGCGCGCGGAGCCAGACGCTGCAAGCCGCATCGTCGTGATCTTCGGACAGGGCGTCACGTTGAACGTGTTCGGGCGCGTGCAACGCGGACTGGGCAACGACTGGTACCAAATTTCGTGGAACGGCCAGAACGCGTTCGTGCGCACGCAAGACGTTGTCGCCGGCAGCGGCGCACCGCCCGCGCCAATCGTGCGCGTGCGCGAGGAAGACGAGGAAGAAGATAAAGAAGACGAAAAGCCCGACGAGCAGCTTCCGAACGAAGAGGAGCCGCGGGTCACGGCGGCGCCGTCGGGCGCGCTTGGCGTTGGCGACGTCAATTGGGTGCGCGAACCGAGCGCGCGCGATTTCGCGCGCTATTTCCCCGACGAAGCGCTGGATGAAGGCCAGTCGGGCAATGTGACGCTGAGCTGCATCATCGGTGGCAGCGGGCGGCTTGCGTGCTCCGTCGCGTCGGAGAGTCCGTCAGGCTACGGTTTCGGCAATGCCGCGATCGGTATTTCCCGTCAGTTGCGCGTGCGCACGACATTGCCTGACGGTAGTTCCGCCGAAGGCCGCGAGATGCGGTTGCCGCTCTCCTTCCGCGCGAACTGAACGGTTACCGTACGCAACGGAACCAAACGCAGCGCCGCTGCTTGTTGGACCCTGAGGGATGAAAAACCGCCAGGAGTTCATGTGCAGAAGTACGCCCTGTTGCTTGCGCCAATGCTGATCTTCGCTGCGTGCTCGCCGCCGGCGTCGCGGCAAGACGCGCGTGAGATTCCGAAAATCGAGATGAGCGAAACGGCGCGCTTGACCATGCAGCGCGTGAATGAAGCGCGCTTCGTTTCAGCGCCGGCGCGCCCAGACCCGGCGGCACAGGCGCAACAGGCGCAAGCGCCTGATGAGAACGCTCAGACCGCCGCGCCGACCGCGACGGCGACCTACGATGGCGGTTTGGTGCGCATTCAAGTGCTGCTCGATCGCCTTCATTTTTCGCCGGGCGTGATCGATGGCTATGACGGCGAGAACGTGCGCAAGGCTGTCGCCGCGTACCAAGAGGCGAACAACCTGCCGATTAACGGCCGCCCGGACGATGCGCTGTTGACGCGCCTGGAGCGGACCGACACTGCGCCGGCGCTCGTCTCTTACGTGCTCACGGAAGAAGATGTCGGCGGGCCGTTTGTTCAGGTGCCGCGGGATTTGGAAGCGCAATCGCGGCTAGAGCAGCTCGGCTACGGCAGCGCCGTGGAAGCGGTGGCCGAGCGTTTCCACATGGATGAGGATCTCCTGCGCGCGCTGAACCCGGGCGTGGATTTTACGACCGCTGGCGCGGAAGTCGTGGTGGCGCAGGTCGGCGGCGGCCTCGGCGGTCAGGTGGCGCGCATCGACATCGACAAGGACGACCTGACGCTGCGTGCGTACGACGCGAACGATCAGATGCTGGCGATCTATCCGATCACGATCAGCGAGGACAACACGCCGACGGGCGAACTAGAAGTGACAGCCGTCGCGTTCAATCCGACATACAATTACGACGCCGATGAACTTCCGTCCTTCAACGACAACAGCGGCCGCGAGTTCGTGATTCAGCCGGGCCCGAACAATCCCGTGGGCCTGGTCTGGATCGCGCTGAACCGCGATGGGTACGGCATTCACGGCACGCCAAACCCGCAACTCATCAGCAAGACCGCCTCGCACGGATGCGTCCGGCTCACGAATTGGGATGCGGTGGATTTGGCGCGCGCGGTGCAGCCGGGCGTGGTCGTGCACTTCACAGAAGGCGGCGCGCAGGCACGGCGCCAGACCTCGCGCGGCTAGGTTCCCTTAGTGCGGCGCGCCGAACACAGCGGCGCCGCTGTTGCGCCGCAGGTCTGTGAGCATTAATGCGTTGCGGCCAGGGACTTGCAACGTGTGCTGCACCTGGTCTCATGAACCTGCGGTAATTTTTGAAAGTCAGAACGATCTTCGCACCGTTCGCGCTGTGCGCGAGTTTGGGTTTGTTCGTCGCGCTCGGCGCCGCCGACCGCCCGGCCGCGCGCGCGGACGTACCTAAAGCGGTTGGCGCCGAGAAGTATATCGAGCGCGCGGCGGGGCGCTTGATCGTGCCTGTGCGCGGGCTGCGCCCGGCCGATCTCTCCGACACGTGGGGCGCGGCGCGCTCAGATGGCCGTCAGCACGAAGGCATTGACATCATGGCGCCGCAAGGCGCGCCGGTGCTCGCCGCCGCGGACGGCCAAATCGTGCGCTTCTGGAATAGCGAACTCGGCGGCGTCAGCCTTTACCAGGCCGACGAGAGCGGCGAGGTGGTGTATTATTACGCGCACCTCAGCGCTTATGCGAACGGGCTGAAGCAAGGCGATTCCGTGCGCCAGGGCGACGTGATCGGTTATGTCGGCGAGACCGGCAACGCGACCACACCGCATCTGCATTTCGAGATTCAGCGCACGGCGAACCCGCGCCGCTGGTGGCACGGCACGGCGATCAATCCTTATCCATATCTGGCTGCAGGCGACGCGCCCGATTAGGGCTGCTTCTTCTCTTCGCGCAGCGGGCCGTTCCAGACCTTGCCGATGCGCACGTCGATCTCGGGGCCGAGATTGAACCAGGCGAAGCGGTCGCGCGTGGCGTCGATCACGACAAAACGGTCGCCGCGCTCCAATGTCTGGGACAGCGTGTTGCGCAGAACGCCGGCCGAAAAGCGCGTGCGCACAAGCCAGAGGCCCGACGCCAAATCGCAAACCGCCCCCATGCTTTCGAGCGCGGCCATGAAGGCGTTCCACGACCCTGAGACGATCTCATCGTGCACGAACAGGTTGGCGGCTTCGGCTTGGCTGTCGTTGCTGGCGGTGGGCGCGCGCAGGCCGGGCAGCGCCAGAACGCGGCGCGCTTCGAGCCACGCGCCGTCCGGCTTATCGGCGACGAGCGTCGTCGGGCGCACGCGGCCTTCGGCCATGAAGCGCGCCATCTGCTCGATCGGATACGGACCGAACGCCTTGCCGCGCACTTGCACGTACCACTTGGCCGACGCATCGACTTTGGTGGGAAGGGCGACGTCGCTCACGGCGAATGCTCCGTTTCAACACGGGCAGCGCACTCGCGCACCCGGCGAAACGGACGGCTGCAATCGCCGTGCCGGAGATTAAGTAAGAGCTCGTTAAGCCTGACGCCGCGGTTCGAGATCGATGGCGAAGCCGCCCTCGATCAGGCGCGCGACGCGTCCGTAAACCGTGCCGACCCGCACCCAAACGCCGATGAGCGGCGGCGGGCGCTTGGATTTGATGGTGATGCCGGCGAGAGAAAAATCGAGGACCTCGCCGACATAAGCTTCGCCAGTTTCGAACTCGAGTTTCACCGTCTGCGCGCCTTCGCGCAGAGACGGGCGCGTGTCATCGCTGATGCCGAGGTCCTTGTTAGCCGCGAGCGTCAGTTGCTCGGCCATTTTTTCGCGCTTGTGGGCGCTGAAATCGAAGATGACCGCCATCTCGCCCTCGCCGCACTTGCGGGCGATTTTGCCCGACACGCGGCCGAAGCCCTCAAGGTAAATTACGACGCGCGCGCCGACGTCCGGCAACACATCGCTAACGATGCGGACGTCGCCGGGCGAAATATCCGCCGTGCGGCAATCGTGTTCGCGTCCAGCGGTGTCGAGGAGGCGACCGGTGACTTCCATCGGCATGCGGCGGAAGCGGCGGCGCTCGCGCAGGCCAACCTGGGCGGCCGTCAGGCGGCGCGCGGCGGCGGCGAGGTCGAGCTTATGGGCAGTGTTGCTCATGCATGCATGAATGCCCTGTTCACCGTAAACTTTTCCTTAAGGTTTAGCGCCGGGGCGGGGTATCTAGAGGAGCGCGGGTCTTCAGACCCGCACTTGCCCTGGCGGAAAGAGGATGCGGGTCTGAAGGCCCGTGCTCCTTTTATACGGAGTACGACGTGGCTGAGATCGAGAGCGGAGCGCGGTTTGATTATGTGATCGTCGGCGCCGGCAGCGCGGGCTGCGTGCTGGCGAACAGGCTGAGCGAAGACCCGAACGTCACTGTCGCGCTATTGGAGGCAGGCGGACGCAACAACTTACTCTTAGTGCGCATGCCCGCGGGCGTCGGTCAGCTCATTGCGACCAAAGGCGCGACGAACTGGGGCTTCGAGACGACGCCGCAGACGCATCTCGACAATCGCACTCTTTATCAGCCGCGCGGCCGTGGCTGGGGTGGATCGTCGGCGATCAACGGCATGATCTACATTCGCGGCCACGCGCGCGATTACGATCAATGGCGCCAGATGGGCCTCAACGGCTGGGGCTATGCGGACGTGTTGCCGTACTTCAAACGCGCGCAGCATCACGACGATGGCGCCGATGCGTGGAACGCAACGGGCGGACCGTTGTGCGTGTCGCGCGGGCCGCCAGGCGATCCGATCTACAAGGCGTTCATCCAAGCGGGCCGGCAAGCCGGCTATCCGGTGACGCGCGACTTCAACGGCTATCAGCAGGAAGGCGTCGGCCCCTACCACCTTACGATCCGCGACGGCGAACGCTGCAGCGCGGCGCTGAGCTATCTCGCGCCTGTCGTTGGCGTGCGGCCGAATTTGAAGGTGATCAGCAACGCACTGGCGGGTCGCGTGATCATCGAAAACAAAAAGGCAGTGGGCGTCGAATTCTCTTCCGGCACCGGCAAGCCGGCGCAGAGCGTTCACGCCAAGCGCGAAGTATTGCTGTGCGGCGGCGCGTTCCAGTCACCGCAATTGCTTCTGCTCTCGGGCGTCGGTCCGGCGGACGAACTGAAGAAGGCCGGCGTCGAAGTCGTGCACGATGCGCCGGAGGTTGGCCGCAACCTGCAGGACCATCTCGACGTCTGCATCATCTACGAGATGACGAAACCCATCTCGATGTATTCGAAGACGAAGGGCCTGAAGCAGCCGATGATTGGGCTGCAGTACCTCTTCACCAAACAGGGCCCCGGCCGGACCAATCACCTGCATGCGGGCGCGTTCCTTAAAACGCGCGGCGAGCTCGACCGGCCGGACATCCAATTGCATCTCGTCAACGCCGTGATGCGCGATCATGCGCGGGTCAAAGCAGATCGCGACGGGTTCACGGTCCACGCCTGTCAGCTTCGTCCGGAAAGCCGCGGCACGGTGCGGCTCGCCTCGCGCAATCCATTCGATGCGCCGGCGATCGATCCTAACTATCTCGCGAGCGACGTCGATCGGCGCACCATGCGTGACGCCGTGCGCGTGGTGCGCGACATCTGCGGGCAGGATGCGCTGAAGCTCTATCGCGGGCCGGAGATGGCGCCGGGCGCGGAGGTGCGCACGGATGCGGAGATCGATGCGTGGATCCGCAGCACGGCTGAGACGATCTATCACCCGGTCGGCACCGTGCGCATGGGCATGGACGATAAAGCGCCGGTGGACGAGCAATTGCGCGTGCGTGGGATCGATGGGCTGCGCGTGATCGATGCGTCCGTGATGCCCACGCTGATCGGAGGCAACACCAACGCGCCAACCATCATGATCGCGGAAAGACTCTCAGATATGCTCCGCGGCAGGCCGCTCTTGCCGCGCCAGGACGCGCCGATCGCGGAAGACGAACAGGCGGCGGTCGCCTAGGAACGCTTGCGTTTCGCCGCGGCGCCCGAAGCGGTCTTGGACGCCGGGCGCAGACGGCGTTTGCGTTCGGCCATCATCGCGCGGATGCGGGCAGTCAAACCTTGCGCGTCATGATCGGCGCGCTCGCCCTCGACGCAGAATTCACAGGCGACTTGCACCTTATGCGCGAGCGTGCCGGTGAGGATCACATCCACCGATTTGCGGCGCCGGCGCACCCATTGGGCGAGGGCGAAGCCGTTGTCGTCGTCGGCAAGCTGCGCATCAGCAAGCACGACATCGACCTTGGGGCCGGCGACGAGCACGGCGCGCGCTTCCGCGCCGCTGACAACTTCGATCACGGTGCAACCGGCGCCGCGCATATGGTGCGCGAGTGCGAAGCGGATAACGACATCGGCTTCGACCAGGAGGATGATGCGGCTTGCTTCAGTACTGAAATGCGTGGGGCTCATTGGGAACAAGATTGCTTTAGCTGGTTCCCCGCTTGCAATGAACCGCGACGCATAATAGCGGGTTCCTCAGAATACCGTAACGAGGCCGAGAAGCGGCGGCGTGAAGACGCTGCTGTGGCGATGGGAACGATATGCGCTTCGGTGCATTTGTTTGTTCGGCTGCAGGAATGCCCAATGAAGTGGGAGGGGCTATGAGCCCGGCGGAAAACCCGGTCGCAAAGGGACAGCGGGCCATGGGGCCGACAGTCCTTGTTGTTGAGGACGAGGTTCTCTCAAGGCTCGCGATGGCCGACCATTTGCGCGAGTGCGGCTTCCATGTCATCGAAGCGGCGAGCGGCGCCGAAGCGCAGCAATTGGTGCTGGCCGGGCTCAAGGTAGATCTCGTGTTCTCGGACATCACCATGCCAGGCGGCGTGGATGGAATCGACTTGGCGCTCTGGCTGATGGTCAATTGCGAGTCGACGAAGGTGATCCTCACATCGGGACTGCCAGACGCGCTCGCGAAGGCGGAGAGCGCCTGCAACCAAGTGCTCGCGTTCGTGCCGAAGCCTTACGATCAAGCGGACGTCGCCAAGCGCATCCGCGAATTGCTGCAGCCGGCGGTTAGTCGTTCACGACGACGAGGCGCATGCCCTTGGGCATTTTCGCCATCGGCGGGTGCAGCGACCCAACGCGCAACACTTGGATCGGGACGCCGCCCAGGAAGGCTTCGCCGCCGAGCGATTGGAAAAGTCCAAGGAAGCGGTCGCCGAGGTTGCTGTCGACCTTGAGCGGCGTCATCAGCATTTCCGCGCTCAGCATCTTGCCGCACGCCGTCTCGGCGGTGACGCGCACGATGCCGGGCTCGCCGGCTTCCTCGCAGGCCTGGATTAGCGCGTGGATCATCGCGAGATCGGGGGCGAGGAAATAGCGCGAGAGATCGTGCTCTTTCAGGTCGCGTCCGAACAGGTTCACCAATTCCGCGCCGAAGGTGCGGATAGGCAAGCGGCCGTCCTTCTTGCGCTCGATCACGAACAGCCGCTCGAGCACGTGGTCAGCGCCGCCTTTTCGCGGCCGCGCGCCCGCGCCGGCGAGCGCTCGCCCGTAGGCAAGCAGCGCCCGTGTGTCGGGATGGAAGGTCTCTTCGCCCATCATAATCGTTAGCGCGCCGCGCGTCCCTTCGTTTTGTACGCAGCGCTACGCAAGCTCCGGGCCCTGAACGGCAAGGGAAAACCGTAGCGCAGCGGGCGCGCTTTCGTGCGCCGGGAGAGGGCTGGCCTCTCGCTTGCACGTGGTAAGGCGAGATTAAGGAGTAACGGCCGATGACCGTTTCAGCCCGGTACATTCTGGCGGCGCTCGCCTTCGGCATTGCGGCGCTTGGCTTCCTGCTTCTGCCGGTCGAAGCCGACGCGCGCACGCAGAGCAACGTGCCGCAATGCTCGGGCTCGGGCGGATGCGGCGGGCATCAGCCGCCGCCGTGCAGCCATCATTGCAATCCGCCCCCGCCGCCGCATTGCTGCGAGCGCCCGACCGTGATCGTGCCGCCGCCGCATGTGCCGCCGCCGAACATCGTTGTGGTGAACGCGGGCGCGCGCGCTTCGGCGCACGCCAGCGCGATCGCCATCGCCGTCGCCAATGTCGATGAGGGCGACACCATCATCCGCCAGAACATGATCATGGAGGGCAATGTCTCCGCGGCGGCGCATTCTTCGGCGTTCAGTGTGACGGAAGGGGCGATGACGATGGAGAGCGTGGCGCGCGAGCGCGACCTGCTCATTCAAGCCATCTGCCTCGACGCCAGCGGCAATCCACATCCCGCGTCGCAAACCTTCGGCGGACGCGATGTCGCCGATGAGTATCGCGGCGAGATCTATCGCTGCATGTCGGGCACGCGCATGCGTTACACGGTGGATGGCCGCTCCTACGATTGCGAGCAGGGCCAGGCGCTCTGGTATGAGAATGGCCGCGTCGAGTGCCGCACGCAGATCGCGCGCCGCCCGTGCAATGAGCGTTCGCTGCTGCGCCGTTATGGAG
>JAEWNX010000012.1 GCA_023461135.1 Pseudomonadota bacterium | reverse complement strand
CAGCCGGCTTATCATCGACGAGGTGTCCATGCTGCGCGCCGACGTGCTCGACGCGATGGACCATCATTTGAAAGTCGCACGCAAATCTTCGCGTCCGTTCGGCGGCGTGCAGATGTTGCTTGTGGGCGACTTTTACCAGCTCCCGCCCGTCGTACGCGGCGAAGAAGGCCAGCTCCTCGAAGACGCCGGCTACAACAGCCCGTACGCCTTCTCCGCTCACATCCTGCGTGATGCGCCGATCGCCGCTATCGAACTCACCGAAGTGCATCGGCAGACCAACCGCGATTTCATCTCGCTCCTCTCCTCGATCCGCGAGCGCCGCGGCGTGGAAGAAGCTGTGACCATCCTCAACACCGTGTGCCTCGATCGTTCGCTCCCCGCGCGCCCCGTTCTGCTCTGCGCCACCAACGCCGTGGCTGACCGCTACAACGCGCAGGGCCTGGCCGCGCTCAGCGCCGTTGCGGCCCAGTACACCGGTGAATTCGAAGGCGAAGCGCCAAAGGCGCAAGCGGATCGTTTTCCGGCGCCGATGCAACTGACCCTGAAGCGCGGCGCGCGCGTGATCTTCACGCAGAATGATCCCGAGGGGCGCTGGGTGAACGGCTCGCTCGGCACGGTGCGCGAACTTGACGACAACATTATCGTGGTCGCGCTCGATGGCGGCGAAGATGTTGACGTCGAACGCGCGATCTGGCCGCAAGCGCGCTGGAGTTGGAACGCCAAGGAAAACCGGATGGAGGTGAAGGAGGAATTCAAGTATGTGCAATTCCCCCTCGCCCCCGCCTGGGCGCTCACCATCCACAAAGCCCAAGGCATGACGCTGGACGCCGTCGAAATCGATCTCGGTCGCGGCGCCTTCGCACCAGGACAAACCTACGTCGCGCTCTCCCGCGCGCGAAACATGGAAAGCATCCGCCTCGCCCGCCCGCTCTCTCCGCGCGACGTTCAGGTTGATCCGGCGATCGCGGACGGCTTGGCCCGGTTGGGAATCTAGATTAGGCGAACGGCCGCCGTGGCGACGCCGTGTGCTCCGCGAGTTGCGCGCCGGAATCGTCGTGCTCGATCAGCTTGACGTCATAGCCCCACAGATCGGCCACGTGCTGCAGCACCTTCTCGGTATCGTTCTCTTCCAGCAGCACGCCGTCCAGCACGCGGTGCTGCAACATGAGCTTGCGATCGCCGATGAGATCGACATCGACGATCTGGATGTCGGCGTCGCGATAGGCGATGTCGTAATGATGCGAGAGCGCGCGCTTGATCTTGCGGTAGCCGCGCTCGTCGTGGATCGCGGCGACGTTCATTTCTTCCTCGTCCTCGTCGTCCACGACGCTGAAGAAGCCGAACTCGCGGATCACGCGCGGCGACAGGAATTGCGAGACGAAGCTCTCGTCGCGATAATTGGCCCAAATGTCGCGCAGAGTGCCGTAGGGATCGCCGTTGCCGGCGATGTCGGCCATCCACTCGCGGTCTTCGTCGGTCGGTTTCGTGCAGACGCGTTCGATATCGCAGCACATGGCAAAGCCGAGCGCATACGGATTGATGCCGGAGAAGCGCCGATCGTCGAAGCCCGGCTGCAGCACGACGCCGGTGTGCGAATGCAGAAACTCAAGGAACGAACCGTCGCTGATCTGCCCCTTTTCGTGCAGGCGATTCATGATGCGATGGTGCGTGTAGGTCGCGCAGCCCTCGTTCATCACCTTGGTCTGGCGCTGCGGATAAAAGTACTGATTGATCAGCCGCACGATGCGGAGCACTTCGCGCTGCCATGGGGCAAGCCGCGGCGCCGTTTTTTCGAGGAAATAGAGCAGATTCTCTTCCGGCAGGCCGAGCAGCGCCTTGCGCCGCGTATCCTCATCCCTGCTGCGCTTGCGTTTGCCGACCGGCACCGTGCGCCAGAGGTCGTTGAACAATTGCTCGCCGTGCAGGCGGCGCTCTTCCTCGCGCTTTTGCTCCGACCGCAGGTCGGGCATGCGCTTGCGCGGAAAGCGGTGGACGCCGTGGCTTTGCAGCGCGTGCGCCGCGTCGAGCACACGCTCCACCTCTTCCTGTCCGTAGCGGTCTTCACACTTGGCGATCAGGCCGCGCGCGAATTCCAAATAATCGAGGATGCCGTCGGCGTCGGTCCATTGCTTGAAGACATAATTGTTCTTGAAGAAGTGGCTGTGGCCATAGCCGGCGTGCGCGAGCACCAGCGTCTGCATCGTCGCGGAGTTTTCCTCCATGATGTAGACGATGCACGGATTGGAGTTGATGACGATCTCGTACGCGAGACCCTGATAACCCTTGCGGTACATCGCTTCGTTGCGCGCGAAATGCTTGCCGAACGACCAGTGCCGGTAAAACAGCGGCATGCCCGTTGAAGCATATGCGTCGAGCATCTGCTCGACGGTGATGACTTCGATCTGATTGGGATAAGGATCGAGCCCCATCTCCTTGATGCCGATTTCGCCGCACGCCTCGTGGACGCGCTTGATCAGCTCGAAATCCCAGTCAGGCCCGGTGAACAACAGGTTGGAGTCCGCCGCCAACGTCATCAGCCGCCCTCCGCCGCCACGCCTTCGGGCCGGCGCGCAAACAGATCGCGGAATACCGGATAGATGTCGCGGCGATGACGCACCTTGCGCATCGCGAACGGCTGGTCGTCCGGCACGCGCCGGTAAGCGCGCCAGAGATTGGTCGAAGGCTCGCCCGCGCCCGGATGATCTTCCTCGTCATCCATGCCAACTTCAACATAAGCATAGTACTGACAAATCGGCAGGATGATGTCGCGGAGCTGGCCGAGCACGACCGCATTGTCGCTCGATGTATTGTCGCCATCCGACGCTTGCGCCGCATAGATATTCCAATCGCTGACCGGATAACGGTCGCGCACGATGTCCATCATCTTGAACAGCGCCGTCGACACCACCGTGCCGCCCGTCTCCCGCGAGTAGAAAAAGGTTTGCTCATCCACTTCCTGCGCTTCGTGCGTATGGCGAATGAACACGACGTCCACGTGTTCGTAGCGGCGATTGAGGAAGAGGTAGAGCAGCGAATAAAAGCGCTTCGCCAAATCCTTCATATGCTCGTTCATCGAGCCGGAAACGTCCATCAGACAGAACATCACCGCCTTGGCGATCGGCTTGGGCGTCGATTCCAAGCGCCGATAGCGCACGTCCACCGGATCGATGTACGGAATGCGCTTGGTGCGCAGGACGCGCTTTTCCAGCTCGGCGCGCAACTCCTGCAATTCGTCGAAGTGCCCGCCTTCGCGTTCGAGCCGCTCGATCTCCTCGCGCAACGCCTCGACCTCCTCGGCCTTCGGCCGCTTCAGAGCGATGCGCCGGGACATCGAATGTTTCAGCGTGCGCGGCACCGAAATGCGCGCCGGCGGCCCCGACACCGAATATCCGGCCTGACGCCATTGCACCGAGGTCGCCCCGGCGACCTGGCGCTTGGCCAGATCGGGCAGTTCGAGGTCTTCAAGATAGAGATCGAGATATTCTTCGTCCGAGAGCGCAAAGCGGAACTCGTCTTCGCCCTCTCCGGAATCGCTGGCGCGCGAGCCCTGCCCGCCGCCCTGATCGGGCCGCGGAATGCCGTCGCCTTCGATGTACTTCTTATTGCCCGGCAGCACATAGTCGCGGGTGCCGCCTTGGCTTGAGCGATGCAGATGCGGCTCATGCACACCGCCGGCGGGAATGGAGATTTCCCCGCCCTTGCCTGCATCCTTGATCGAGCGGTTGCTTGAAGCTTCTCGCACCGCGCGCCGCACCTGCGCGCGCGCGCGCCGCAAGAAGCGCTGACGGTTCGCGAAACTCTTGCCGCCCGGGTTCAGGCGCCGGTCGATGATGTGCATCGAAGCGCCTTACCCCGCTTGCTTCACGCGCATGTACCACTCGACCAGCCGGCGGACTTGCCGCTCGGTGTAGCCGCGCTCGGTCATGCGCATCACGAACTCCTCGTGCTTCTTCTCGGTCTCGCCGTCCTTCTTCGAGCCGAAGGTGATGATCGGCAGCAGGTCCTCGACCTGAGAGAACATGCGCCGCTCGATCACTTCGCGGATTTTCTCGTAGCTGGTCCAGGACGGATTCTTGCCGCCGTGGCCCGCGCGCGCGCGGAGCGTGAACTTCACCACTTCGTTGCGGAAATCCTTCGGGTTCGCGATGCCCGCCGGCTTTTCGATCTTCGACAATTCCTGGTTCAGCAGCTCGCGGTTCAGCAACTGGCCCGTGTCCGGATCCTTGAAGTCGATGTCTTCGATCCAGGCGTCCGCGTAATCGACATAGCGGTCGAACAAATTCTGCCCGTAATCGTGATAGGATTCCAGATACGCCTTCTGGATTTCGTTGCCGATGAATTCCGCATAGCGCGGCGCCAGTTCGGCCTTGATGAACTCAAGCAGCTTGTTCTCGGTCTCCTGCGGGAATTGCTCGCGCCGCACGTTCTGCTCGAGCACGTACATCAAGTGCACCGGATCGGCGGCGACTTCCTGCGTGTCATGGTTGAAGGTCGCCGCCAGCACCTTGAAGGCAAAGCGCGTCGAGATGCCGTCCATGCCTTCATCGACGCCGCCGGCGTCCTTGTATTCCTGCAGCGTACGCGCCTTGGGGTCGACCTCCTTGAGGCTCTCGCCGTTATAGACGCGCATCTTGGCGAACACGTTGGAGTTCTCGTGCTCCTTGAGGCGCGAGAGCACCGAGAAACGCGCCAGCATTTCGAGCGTAGCCGGCGCGCACGGCGCCTCCGCCAGTTCGGAGCCGCGGATCAGCTTTTCGTAGATTTTCTTTTCTTCATCCACCCGCAGGCAATACGGCACCTTGATCACGAAGATCCGGTCGATGAACGCCTCGTTGTTCTTGTTGTTCTTGAAGGTCTGCCACTCGGATTCGTTCGAGTGCGCCATGATGATCCCCTGGAACGGGATCGCGCCAATGTTCTCGGTGCCGACGTAATTGCTCTCCTGCGTCGCCGTCAGCAGCGGGTGGAGCATCTTGATCGGCGCTTTGAACATCTCGACGAATTCGAGCATGCCCTGGTTGGCGCGATTGAGACCCCCTGAATAGGAATACGCATCCGGGTCATTCTGCGCGTGCATTTCCAGCTTGCGGATGTCGACCTTGCCGACAAGCGAGGAAACATCCTGGTTGTTGTCGTCGCCCGGCTCGGTCTTCGCCACTGCGATCTGGCGCAAGCGCGACGGCATCAGCTTCGCCACGCGGAAGCGTGTAATGTCGCCTCCGAACTCGTCGAGCCGCTTCACGCACCACGGGCTCATCAGGCCGGACAGGCGGCGTTGCGGGATGCCGTACTCGTCCTCGAGCTTCTGGCCCCACACTTCCGGATCGAACAGCCCGAGCGGGTGCTCGAAAACCGGGCTCATCTGATCGCCAGCCTTCAGCACATAGATCGGCTGCTCTTCCATCAGCGCCTTCAGGCGCTCCGCCAGCGAGGACTTGCCGCCACCGACGGGACCCAGCAGGTAAAGAATCTGCTTGCGCTCTTCCAAGCCCTGCGCAGCGTGACGGAAGAAGGCGACGATGCGCTCGATCGTCTCTTCCATGCCGTAAAATTCGGCGAACGCCGGATAGAACCGCACCGTGCGGTTCATGAAGATGCGGCCGAGCCGAGCATCCTTGGACGTATCGACCATGCGCGGTTCGCCGATTGCGGCGAGCAAGCGCTCATGCGCCGTCGCGTAGGCCATCGGGTCGTCGCGGCACAGGCTCAGGAAATCCTGCAGCGACATTTCCGCTTCGCGGCGTTGCTCGTACGAGCGAGCAAAGCTGCGAAAGAGTTCTTCAGACATCGGTCCTCCGTCACGCCCCGCTGGACTCTACATAAGGAGCCCCGCGCTTCGACGCTCAACCAATCACGCCATCAGAAAACTGGCGCCCAAAAGGCAGCTCCCGGCGCGCCTGCGCGTCGGACCGCCCCGTTGTGAAAGCATGACATGATTTGCCGGTTCCGTGGCGTGGGAAACTGGCAATTACACTTTTTGCTGCAATCGGCGGAGGACGGTCATGGAATGACCCTGCCGCAGGCGCCGCGCCGTTTTCTTAAGCAAAGGCAAAAGTCTCGATTTTACGCGCCCTTAAGCACGATGCCTCAGGAAGGATTGAGGCAGCGCGAGGCCGACGATGAGCGACACTTCCTGGGTTTTGCGGGGCATCGACCCCGACGCCCGCCTAAAGGCGGAGGAGGAAGCCGCGCGCCTCGGCGTAAGCTTGGCGGATTATCTGACCGACTTGGTCGTTCGCCGGGCTGTGCTGGATCAGCTCTCGGCCCCTCCCGAGGCAGAGACAACCCAGGCTGACAGCGAAGAAGCGGCGATCTTTGCGCCTCCGCCGGAATCTCCCGAAGGTTTTGCCGTCCGTCAGCGCCTGAAGACGCTTGAACGGCGGCTTAGCAACGCGGTCGGCAGCATCGACGGCGTCATCCACGGGCTCGATACCTCGATCTTCGACATCACCGGCCGCCTCGGCGACGTCGAGGCGCTCGCCGGCGACACCGCGCACGCCCTGGGCCAGACCCAGCAGGAAGTAAACAACGCCGTCGCCGGGCTGCAAATCCACCTGGCGGTGATTGAGGACAACCTCTCCGCGCAAGAGGCGGCCCACGGC
>JAEWNX010000011.1 GCA_023461135.1 Pseudomonadota bacterium | reverse complement strand
GGCGGCCTCCTCGTCCAGCGGCCAGCGGGGACGGGCCGGAAATGACAGATCGTCACTGAATCCAAGCCGCAATCTTTCAGCGCCTGCCAAAGCGATCATCGCGGCGTTGTCGGTGCACCATTTCAGCGGCGGGGCGATGAAGTCGTACCCTCGCTCAACCGCCAGCGCTTCAAGCCTGCCCCGGATCGCCTGATTGGCCGCCACGCCGCCGGCCGCTACTAACCGTCCCTTCGCCCCCCAGATCGGATCGAATTCGCGCATCGCGTTGCGCGTGCGATCTTCGACAATGTCGAGCACGGCTGCCTGAAAGCTCGCGCAAAGATCGGCCTTATCTTGCTCCGTGAGCGTGCCGAGCCGCTCCACCTCGCGCACGCACGCCGTCTTCAGTCCCGCGAACGAGAAATCGCAGCCGTCGCGACCGAGCATCGGGCGAGGCAGCGAAAACCGCTTGGAATCGCCGTTTTTCGCAGCCCGCTCGACCAGTGGCCCGCCGGGAAAGCCGAGGTCGAGCAGCTTTGCCAGCTTGTCGAACGCTTCGCCGAGCGCGTCATCGATGGTCGAGCCGAAGCGGCGATAGACGCCGACATCAAGCACCGCGATGAACTGGCAGTGTCCGCCGGACACCAACAGCAACAGATACGGAAAGGTCGCCCCACCCTCCGCCAAGCGCGGGCTAAGGGCGTGGCCTTCGAGATGGTTGACCGCGATCAGCGGCTTGTCGTGCGCCAGCGCGACAGCCTTGCCGGCCAAAAGCCCCACCATCACGCCGCCGATGAGCCCCGGCCCGGCCGTGGCGGCGACGCCGTCGAGATCGGAGAAGGAAAGACCCGCGTCGCGCATCGCAGCGGCGATCGTCCCGTCCAGTCCTTCGACGTGCGCGCGCGCGGCGATCTCGGGCACCACGCCTTTGTACGGCGCGTGTTGAGCGATCTGGCCGAGCACGATGTCGGACAAAACACGCGGCTTGCCGCCCTCCAGGCGCACGATCGCGGCTGCGGTTTCATCGCAGCTGGTTTCAATGCCAAGGACAGTGAGCGGCTTCATTGCGGACATTTGGCGCGTTCCCCTGCTGCGCGCCAGCGGCTAAGTGCAAGACATGGCCTTTCTCTTCCGCATCGGCGCGCGCGGCTCCAAGCTGTCACTGACGCAGACAGAGCTGGTGCGCGCAGGACTGGCGGCGCGGCTCGGCGTCGATGCGTCAGGGCTGGAGATTGTGCCTATCACGACGAGCGGCGACACGATCCAGGATCGCCGCCTGATCGAAGCCGGCGGCAAAGGCCTGTTCACGAAAGAGCTGGACGAAGCGCTGTTCGATGGCCGCATCGACCTCGCCGTGCATTCACTGAAGGACCTGCCGACGCGCCTGCCCGAGGGCGTTGCACTGGCGTGCGTGCCGCAGCGGGAGGATCCGCGCGATGCGTTCGTGAGCTTGAGCGCGCGCTCCCTCCTCGAGCTGCCGGCCGGCGCAAACGTCGGAACGGCAAGTCTTCGCCGCCAGGCGCAGACGTTGTTCTCGCGCCCTGATCTCGGCGTCGTCACACTGCGCGGCAATGTCGATACACGGTTGCGCAAACTCGAAGCGGGCGACGCAGATGCGACATTTCTTGCGCTTGCGGGCCTGAAACGGCTTGGTCTGCAGGAGCGCGCGTCAAGCATTGTCGATCCCCAAGACATGCCGCCTGCCGCCTGTCAGGGCGCGCTCGCGATCACGACGCGCTCAGACGATCACCGCATGCGCGATCTGCTTGCCGTTTTCGAAGACGACACTGCGCGCATAGAAATCGAGGCGGAGCGCGCCTTCCTCGAAGCGCTCGACGGCTCGTGCCGAACGGCGATCGGCGCGCTGGCGCGCGTGTCAGGCGACCGGCTCAGCTTTATCGGCGAGGCGTTGACTCCGGATGGCACGACGCGCTGGCGGCGCGATGGGGCCATCACACTGGGCGTCGACGCGATCGCGGATGCGCGCACGCTGGCGTCCCAGTTGGGCGGCTCCATCCGCGCAGAAGCCGGCGACGCGCTGGTGATGGATCCTTCGTGACGCTGCGCGTCGCCATTACGCGCACGCTTCCGGATGCAGAGCGCACCGCTGAGCGGGTGCGCGCCATGGGCGCGTCGCCGATCCTGACGCCGCTGCTCACGATCATTCCGTGCCCGTACGACACCAACGTCGAGGACGCGCAAGCGCTGATCTTCACCAGCGCCAACGGCGTACGCGCTTTTCCCGACGCCCAGCGGCTGCATGCCAAGACTGTCCTCACGGTCGGCGATGCGACGGCGGAAGCCGCCCGCGCGGCCGGCTTCAACGACGTGCGTTCCGCCGATGGCGATGTTTCGGCGCTCGCGGACCTTGCTAGGGCGACGCTCGCGCCAGACGCCGGCACGCTCGTGCATATCGGCGGCGAACACGTCGCGGGCGACCTTGCCGGCGAACTGCGCACTGCGGGCTTCGCAGTCGAGCGACGCATCGCCTATGCGGCGCGCGCAGCGCTGACCGCGCCGCCGGCGTTGGCGCAACCTCTGGACATCGTCCTTTTCCATAGCGCACGCGCAGCCGAAACATTCGTCGCCCTGGGCGCGCCAAACGCGGACAAACTCACAGCCGCGTGCATCAGCGAAGCGGTGGCGCAAGCTGCAGGTAAGGCGCGTTGGGCGCGAATCATCGTGTCGCCCGCGCCACGCGAAGACGCGCTGCTCCGCGCTGCGCTCGGCGGGGACTCTCCCGGTGGCGCAAGCGCTTGAGGCGCCGCCCTGCGAAGCCTAGAGTTTGCCCCTGCGGCCCGACTCGTTTCCCGCTCGAAATGGCGGAAAAGGCTTGGGAAAACTGGGGAGATCCATGGCCATAGACGACGAGGCAGAGCGCGGACGCGCCGAGCCGATCGACGTTGATTACGAGCCTGCGTACCGAGACGTCGGCGATCGCCGCGGCTTGGGACTCGGCGGTGCCGTCGTGCTGGCGTTGCTTGCCGGCGGCATTGGCGCCGCGGGCGGCGCGGTGGCGCCGCGCGTGCCCGCCGTGGACACCGCGCTCGACCGCGCCTTCCCCGTCTCCGCCGCAACGTCCGACCAAGCGGCGTCGGCTCAATCCACTGTCGAACTCGATCGTCGACTTGGCGCTATCGAAGCGCTCATCAACGAACCGCTGGCGGCTGCCGCTAGCGCGGATGGCGCTGATCCCACGACCGCGCGTGTGTTCGCATTGCAGGCCAGCTTGCGTGGCGTCGAGTCGCGCTTGCAGCAAATGCCGTCTTCCACTGAGGTCAGCGCGCTGGTCGCGGAAGTACGCCGCTTGCAGGAGGAATTGCCGGCGGTCGCTGCAGAAGCCCGCTCAGCGGCGACTGCAGCACGCGCGTCCTACGCAGTGGTCGCCGCGTCCGAAGCGGCGCGAACCTCGGGCCCGTTCGAACAAGCCCACTCCGCCCTCGCCGCGCTGTTGCCCAACGATCCGAATGTCGCCGCGCTTGCGCCGCTCGCGCGCACTGGCGCGCCGACGCGCACCGAGTTGCGCGATCGCTTTTCACAGCTCGACAACGAGATCATCCGCGCGGCGCACAGAGCCCAGGCCGGAGCAGGCTTTTGGGGCCGCATCCAGGCCGCCCTCGCGCAGTGGATCGTGGTTCGCCGCGCCAGCGGCGGCGACACGCCCGAGGGCATCGTCGAGCGCGCGGAGCGATACCTTGCGGCCGATCGCCTGGATGACGCGATTGAGGAACTCAATCGCTTGCCGCCCGCGCCGAAGCGCGCGGCGCAGCCATGGATCAACGACGCCTCCCGGCGGCTCGAAATCGACCGGCGCATCGCCGCCATCCGACAAGAATTGTCGCGGAGCTAAAGCAGAATGTTGCGCCTCGCCTTACTCCTGATCGTCGCCGTCATGGCGGCGCTGGTGTCGTGGCAAATCATCACGACCGACCAAGGCACGGTGCAGATCACCTGGTTTGGCGTCGAAGTCACGACTTCCGCTCTGTTCGGCTTGCTGCTGATCGTGCTGGTCGTGGCGGT
>JAEWNX010000010.1 GCA_023461135.1 Pseudomonadota bacterium | reverse complement strand
CATCGCGTGCAGCGTTTGCGGGTCGTGTTGCGTGCTGCGCTGCTTCGGGGTGGTGAGCAGGTCGGTGTCCGGCAGCTCGAACTCGCGGCCGAAGTGGAAGCTGGCGTGCGGCTTTTCTTTCTTGGCGGGCTTCGGTTGCGGGCGTTCGCGGCGTGGCGCGTCTTCAGCGCGCGGGGCTTGCGGCGGACGCGCGGGACGGGCGGCGCGCGGAATGCGGGGCGTTTCCTGCTGTGTGATGCGGCGCGTTTCGTCCTCGACGGGACGGCGCGCTTTTTCTTGGACGTAGCCGATGGCGCGTTGCGTGACTTGCGCGCCGCCTTGGGCTGCGCGTTGCGCAACTTGCGCGGCGTTCTTCACGTCTTCGCCGCGGATCTGAAACGCCCAGCCGGTGGCGACGATGCCGCCAATGGCGCAGACGATGCCGGTGAGGATGTGCGGGAAGGGCAGGCCAGGCATGGACGCCATGCCGGCGATGAACCCGGCCATGCCGTCACCCAGCAAACCGCCAAAGCCGACGGCGAGCGGCCAGCCCTCCGGCGTCGGGATCACGGATGCGGCGGCGGCGAGCAGCAGAATGCCGATCAGCGAGACGAGAATGCGCCGGCCATTGATGCGCGCGACAAGCTGGCGGCGCATGATGCGCATCACGCCAGCCGCAAGCAGCGCGGCGAACGCGAGCGGGGCTGCGGCGCCGAGAATCTGAATCGACAGATCAGCCAGCATCGCGCCGGGGCCGCCGAAAATGTTGTGCGTGGCGCCGTTGGCGGCGGTGTTGAGGCTGGGGTCTTCCGGGGAATAGGTGACGACAGCGCCGAGGCCGTAGGCGCCGACGATCGCCGCGCCCACGGCAAGCGAGGCGCGCTTTAACGCTAATCGGCCCGCGGCCGAAGAGGCGGCGGAGGGGATGCGTTCCCCTGGGCGGTAGGCGTCGTCGGTCATGTCTTGAAGGCGCTCGTTCTGGGGCCGCAGTCCAAGGTCGCGACTTTTGGCCCTTCCGGTAAACGAGCCATGAAGTTTCGGGCGCGAACAGGGTTACTGAGTGCTCAAGGCAGTGGGCAGTAGGCAGTTGGCAGTAGTGATGAATTTCGCGCTCGACCGCGCTGCCAACTGCCAATTGCCGACTGCCTAAGAGTGGTAAGCGACTTCGCCGTGTTCGGCGTAGTCGACGCCTTCGAACTCGACTTCCTTGCTGACGCGTCCGCCGGTGATCAGGCGCGCAACGATCCAGACGATCAGGCTGCCGACGCCGGACCAGGCGAGCGTCACGAGCACGCCTGCGCTTTGCTTCATCACTTGCGCAACGATGCCCGGATACTCGGCTGCGCCGGTGACGTAGTTGACGATGCCGGCGCCGCCGAAGTCCGGGCTCACCACAATGCCCGTACCGATGGCGCCGATGATGCCGCCGACGCCGTGGATGCCGAAGACGTCGAGGCTGTCGTCGTACTTCAGCGTGGTTTTCAGCCACGAGCACGCGAACAAACAGATCGGCCCCACAACGAGTCCGAGCATGAGCGCGCCGACGGGGCCGGCGAAACCAGCGGCGGGCGTGACGGCGACGAGGCCAGCGACTGCGCCGGAGGCGAGTCCGAGCAGGCTCGGTTTGCCCTTGGTGAGCCACTCCGTGAGCATCCAGGAGAGGGCGGCGCCGGCAGGCGCGACGAAGGTGTTGATGAGCGCCAGCGCGGCGGTGGCGTTACTCTCGAGATTGGAGCCGGCGTTGAAGCCGATCCAGCCGACCCAGAGGAGACCCGCGCCGATTGTCGTGAAGACGAGATTGTGCGGCGGCATTGGTTCGCGCTGATAGCCGGTGCGCCGGCCGAGGATGAGCGCGCCGACGAGTGCGGCGACGCCGGAATTGATGTGCACGACGGTGCCGCCCGCAAAATCGAGCGCGCCGAAGCTCCAGATGAGGCCGGCGCTTTGTGCGAGCGCGTCGGCGTTGGCGGGATCGGAGGCCATGGTTGGGCCGCCCCACCACCAGACCATATGCGCCATCGGATAATAGACGACGATCGGCCAGAGGATCGAAAACACCACGATTGTGCTGAATTTCACGCGTTCCGCGACGCCGCCGAGGACGAGTGCGGCGGTGATGCAGGCGAACGTCATTTGGAATGCGACGAAGACGAATTCGGGAATCGAAACGCCGACGGAGAAGGTTTCGACGAGCGTCGTGGCGTCGACGTTGGCGAGGAAGGCTTTGCTCAAGCCGCCGATGAAGGGGTTGCCATCGGTGAAGGCGAGCGAGTAGCCGACGAACAGCCACAGCACCATGCCGATGGCGGTGACGACGAACATCTGGCTGAGCATCGACACCATGTTCTTGGCGCGCACGAGTCCGCCGTAGAAGAGCGCGAGCCCGGGGATGATCATCGCGAGCACGAGCACGGTGGAGATGAGCATCCAGGCGGTGTCGCCTTTGTCGACGGTGGGGGCGGAGTCCTGTGCGAAGGCGAGGGTGGGGATGAGCGTTGCCGCGGCCAGCGCGACCAGCGCGATCCACATTCTCTCGTCATTCCGGACGCGCGAAGCGCGATCCGGAAACCAGGGGCCAACGCGCTGTGCTTTGTCGCCCCCTGGGTTCCGGGTTCTCGCTACGCGAGCCCCGGAATGACGAAATTTGCTGCTGCGCATCCGATCCCCCGCGAAAATTTTGGCGGATTGGTTTGCGCGTCGCGTGCGCGGACAAGCGCGGAACTGCAAGAAGGCGCGACGCGCGCGTCATCGCCTAAAAAAGCGGCGCCGCGCCGCAGGTGTGAGTGGGGAAAGCGCATCGCGCGCTTGCCCGTGCCGCGCTATCGTTCGGCATGAGCAACGGGTTCGATGCGGACGTGATCCTCGGCGGGGGAGGGCTGGTTGGGCAGACGCTGGCGCTGGCGTTGGATCAGGCCGGCGTGCGCGTCGTGGTGATCGATGCGGCGAAGCCGGCGGAGACGCTGGCCCCGAGTTTCGATGGGCGCGCGTTTGCGATTGCGTTTGCGTCGTACCGGATGTGGCGCGCGTTGGGATTGGCGGACGATCTAGATCAAGTCGCGCAGCCGATCGAAGAGATCATGGTGACGGATGGCGATCTCAAGCGAGGGCCGTCGCTGCTGCATCTGCATTTTGATGGTGTGGAAATCGGAGCGCCGGCTTCCAGCAGGCAGGAAAAAGATGCCGGCAAGATGCCGGCGCTCCAAGAGCCGCTTGGGCTGATGCTCGAAGCGCGGCACGTGCGGCTTGCGCTGGACAAAGCCGTGAAGGCGCGCAGCTCGATCAAGATGATCCAGCCGATGTCGGTGACGGCGATTGCGCGCGATGCCGCGGGCGTTGCTGTGACGTTGGCGAACGGTGAGACGTTGCGCGCGCCGTTACTGGTGGGCGCGGATGGACGGCGTTCGTTTGTGCGCCAGGCGGTCGGCATTCGCACGATCGGGTGGGATTATCCGGTGACGGCGATCGTGGCGACGATCCAGCATGCGAAGCCGCACGGTGCGGTGGCGCACGAGTATTTTCTGCCGAACGGGCCGTTCGCGATTTTGCCGCTGAAGGGCGAGCGATCGAACATCGTGTGGGCGGAGCCGCGCAAGGCGGCGGACGCGCTGCTGAAAATGAACGAGGCGGATTTCATTACCGAGCTGCGCATGCGCTTTGGCGATTTTCTTGGGGAGCTTGCGCTGGAAGGGCCACGGTTTGGGTTTCCGCTTTCGTTGCAGCTTGCGGAGCGCATGATCGATGCCCGCGTGGCGCTCGCTGGAGACTCTGCGCACGGGATTCATCCGCTGGCGGGGCAGGGGCTCAATCTTGGTTTGAAGGATTGCGCGGCGTTGGCCGAGTGCATCGCCGATGGCATGGCGCTGGGATTGGATCCCGGCGATGTGTCGATCCTCGAGCGCTATCAGCGCTGGCGGCGCTTCGATAACGTGACGATGGCGCTGGGGATGGAGTTTTTCGACAAGATGTTCTCCAACAGCGTGCCGCCGCTGG
>JAEWNX010000009.1 GCA_023461135.1 Pseudomonadota bacterium | reverse complement strand
ACGCCAGGCTGCGCGGGGATGTACAAGCCCGAGCACGTGAAGGCGTGGAAACGCATCGTCGATTACGTGCATACGCATTCACTCGCGAAGATCGCGCTGCAACTCGCGCATGCGGGCCGCAAGGGTTCGACGCGCGTGCCGTGGAGCGACGATCCCAACGACAAGACCGACTACACCGACGTCCCACTGGAAAATGGCAACTGGCAGCTCATCGCGCCCTCGCCTATCCCGTGGTCAGATACGAACGCCACGCCGCGCGAGATGACGCGCGCGGATATGGATCGCGTGAAAAACAACTTCGTTCGCGCCACGCTCATGGCCGAAGAAAGCGGCTTCGACATGCTGGAGCTGCATTGCGGGCACGGCTATTTGCTCTCTTCGTTCCTCACGCCGGTGAGCAATCGGCGCACGGACGAGTATGGCGGCAGCGTCGAGAACCGCTTGCGTTTTCCGCTGGACGTGTTCGAGGCGATGCGCGCCGCGTGGCCGAAGCACAAGCCAATGAGCGTGCGCATCTCGGCGACGGATTGGTGTGACGATGGGCTGACGGCTGAAGATTCCGTCGCCATTGCCGAAGCCTTCGCGCAGGCCGGCGCGGATTTGATCGACGTCTCCGCCGGGCAAACCACGCCGCTCGCGCGGCCCGTCTATGGCCGGATGTTTCAAACGCCGTTCTGCGACCGCATTCGCAACGAGGCGCGGGTGAAGACCATGGCGGTCGGCAACATCTACGAGCCCGATCACGTGAACTCGATCCTCGCAGCGGGGCGCGCGGATCTTTGCGCGCTGGCGCGGCCGCATCTGATGGACCCGAACTGGGCGTTGCGCGCCGCGGCCGAACTTGGCTGGCGCGGACTATCGCCGCCAAAGCAGTACCGCACCGGCTACGCCCAGATGCAGCGGCTGGCGGGACGGCGCGAAACGTGAGCGCGCAGGACTCCGTCCGCCTGTCGCTGCGGCTGCTCACGACGGGCCGGCTGATCGAGCGCGAAGTGGATGCGCTGATGCGCGCGCGCTTCGACAGCACGATTGCGCGGTTCGATTTCCTCGCCGCGCTGGAGCGCCATGGCGCGCTGACGCTCGGGGAAATCTCGCAATACCTGCTTGTCTCGAACGGCAACGTCACGCAACTGCGGACGCGACTGGAGGCCGAGGGCCTTATCGAAACGGAAGCAGACGCCAACGACCGGCGCGTCCAGAACGTGCGGTTGACGAGGGCCGGCGAAAGCGTATTCAAGCGCATGGCCAAAGCGCACGCGGCCTGTGTCGACTCGCTTCTGAGCGGCCTGGCGCAAGCCGACAAACAAGCGCTGATGCGGCTCCTGGACGGCGCGCGCGCCTCCATCCGCCGCACGCTGACGAAGGGAGACGCCGCGGCATGATCGGCGATGCATGGAAAGCGGCGGAGTATCGCGCCGAACACTTCCTCTGGGAGGTGAAGGATCGCGTCGCGACCATCACGCTCAACCGGCCCGACCGCAAGAATCCGCTGACGTTCGAGAGCTACGCCGAGCTGCGCGATCTCTTCCGCCGCCTCTCCTACGCCGACGACGTGCGCGCCGTGGTGATCACCGGCGCGGGCGGCAATTTCTGCTCCGGCGGCGACGTGCACGACATCATCGCCCCGCTCACCAAGATGACGATGCCCGAGCTGATGCGCTTCACCCGCATGACGGGCGATACGGTCAAAGCGATGCGCGCCTGCCCGCAGCCGATCGTGGCGGCGGTCGAAGGCGTCTGCGCGGGCGCGGGCGCCATCCTTGCAATGGCGAGCGACATCCGCTTCGCCGCGCCGAACGCGAAGACAGCATTCTTGTTCACCCGCGTCGGCCTCGCCGGCTGCGACATGGGCGCATGCGCGATCCTGCCGCGCATCATTGGCCACGGCCGAGCGAGCGAGCTTCTCTACACCGGCCGCAGCATGAGCGCCGAAGAAGGCGCGGCGTGGGGTTTCTTTAACAAGATCACCGATTATCCGCTGGTCGAGGCGACGAATTTCGCGCGCGATCTGGCGAACGGCCCCGCCTTTGCGCATTCCATGACGAAGAACCAACTCAACATGGAATGGAACGTCAGCATCGATCAGGCGCTTGAGATGGAAGCGCAGGCGCAAGCCATCTGCATGCAGACAAAGGACTTCGAACGCGCCTACGTCGCGTTCGCCGCAAAGCAGAAACCTGTGTTCGAGGGCGATTGATGAGCGCGCATGTCGATACGTTCGTGCGCGATAACCTCCCGCCGCGCGAGCAATGGCCGGAGCTGACATTCACACTGCCTGAACTGCAGTTCCCGGCGCAGTACAACGCAAGCAGCATCCTCGACCGCGCGATTCAAAACGGCCACGGCGCGAACAACGCGGTCCTCTGCGGCGCCGTCGCGCTCAGCTACGAAGATCTTCTGCGCGACGCGTGCCGCATCGCTCATGTGCTTACGCACGATTGCGGGCTGGTTCCCGGCAACCGCGTGCTCATTCACGCCTCCAACTCCCTCCACTCCGTCGCCGTTTGGTGGGGCGTCCTGCGCGCCGGCGGCGTCGCCGTGGGCACCATGCCCATGCTGCGCGCCAACGAACTCGCGGTGATCGTCAACAAGGCGCGGATCACACATGCCATTGCCGATTCTCAGCGCGTGACGGAGCTCGAACAAGCGCGCGGCGAAGCGCCGATGCTGAAGCGCATCCTCTCTACCGACGACCTCGAGCGTCGCATGGCGAGCGCACCCGGCGATTTCCAGGCGGTTTCCACCGCCGCCGACGATCCCGCGCTGATCGCTTTCACCTCCGGCACGACCGGAACGCCGAAAGGCTGCGTCCACCTCCACCGCGACATCGCCGCGATGGCGGAGACCTTTTCGCGACACGTGCTTCGGCCGAAATCCACGGATGTGTTCATCGGCACGCCGCCCTTGGCGTTCACGTTCGGCCTCGGCGCCGGCGTGGTTTTTCCCGCCAGTGTCGGCGCAGCGACCGCGATCTGTCCCAAGCCGGGCTTCGACGTGCTCGCCGACACGATCGCGCAGCACAAAGCGACGACGCTGTTCACCTCCCCCACCGGCTATCGCGCGCTGATGAAGCAGGATATGGCCAAGCTCGCGTCGCTGCACACGTGCGTCTCTGCGGGCGAACACCTGCCGAAGGCGACGTCGGACCAATGGTTCGAGCGCACCGGCATCCGCATCATCGACGGCATCGGCTCGACCGAAATGATCCACATCTTCATTTCGGCGCGCGGGGATGACATTCGCCCTGGCGCCACCGGCAAGCCTGTGCCCGGCTACGAAGCGTGCCTGCTGGACGAAAACGACCAGGAGATCGCGGGCGAAGGCGAAGGCCGGCTCGGCATTCGCGGGCCGACGGGCTGCCGTTATCTCGCCGACGAGCGGCAGAGAAATTACGTCGTCCACGGCTGGAACGTCACCGGCGATCTCTACCGGCGCGATGCGGATGGCTATTATTGGT
>JAEWNX010000008.1 GCA_023461135.1 Pseudomonadota bacterium | reverse complement strand
GCGACCAAGGACGCCGGCAAGATCGCGGGCCTTGAAGTGCTGCGCATCATCAACGAGCCGACCGCGGCCGCGCTCGCGTACGGCGTCCAGCACCAGCACAACCAGCGCCTCGCCGTGTTCGATATCGGCGGCGGCACCTTCGACATCTCGATCCTCGAGATCGGCGATGGCGTGTTCGAGGTGCGCTCCACCAACGGCGACACCTTCCTCGGCGGCGAGGACTTCGACATCCGCATCCTCAACTACCTGGCCGATGAGTTCAAAAAGCAGAACGGCGTCGATCTCCGGCAGGACAAGCTCGCACTGCAGCGCCTGAAGGAAGTTTCCGAGCAAGCGAAGAAGGAGCTTTCCTCCCGCACCGAATTCGACGTCTCCGTGCCCTTCATCAGCATGGACGCGAACCGGAATCCGCTTCACCTCAACATGAAGCTGACGCGCGCCAAGTACGAAAGCCTAGTCGACGATCTCGTCCAGAAGACGATCGCGCCGTGCAAGTCCGCGCTGAAGGACGCCGGCCTCACGCCGAACGACATCAAGGAAGTCGTCCTTGTCGGCGGCATGACGCGCATGCCGAAGATCCAGCAGGTGGTGAAAGAATTCTTCGGCCGCGAACCGCACAAGGGCGTCAACCCCGATGAAGTCGTGGCCGTAGGCGCCGCGATCCAAGCCGGCGTTCTGCAAGGCGACGTCAAGGACGTGGTGCTGCTCGACGTCACGCCGCTCTCGCTCGGCATTGAGACGCTTGGCGGCGTGTTCCCGCGCCTCATCGAGCGCAACACGACGATTCCGACCAAGAAGAGCCAGATTTTCTCCACCGCCGAGGACAATCAAAGCGCGGTGACCATCCGCGTCTTCCAAGGCGAACGCGAAATGGCGGCGGACAACCGCCCGCTCGGCCAGTTCGACCTGGTGGGCATTCCCTCCGCCCCGCGCGGCATGCCGCAGATCGAAGTCACCTTCGACATCGATGCGAACGGCATCGTCTCGGTGGGCGCCAAGGACAAGGCGACCAACAAAGAACAGAGCATGCGCATTCAGCCCTCGGGCGGTCTCAACGAAGACGACATCAAGCGCATGGTGAAGGAAGCCGAAGAACACGCTGGCGAAGACAAGTCCAAGCGTGAGTTGGCGGAAGCGAGGAATCAGGGCGAAGCCCTGGTGCATGCCACCGAAAAGCAGTTGCAGGAAAACGGCGACAAGATCCCCGCCGGCGACAAGTCGAACATCGAAGCGGCGATCG
This sequence comes from Pseudomonadota bacterium, assembly GCA_023461135.1. Lineage (GTDB taxonomy): Bacteria > Pseudomonadota > Alphaproteobacteria > Caulobacterales > Aquidulcibacteraceae > Vitreimonas. Next base: position 3,572 of record JAEWNX010000008.1, on the reverse strand, counting down.
CCACGCTGAAGAAGGCGCTCGAAGGCGCCAACACCTCCGAGATCGCTTCAGCGACGCAGGCGCTCGTGCAGGCCTCGATGAAGATCGGCGAAGCGCTCTACGGCGGCGCCCCGCAAGGCGGCGCCGGGGCCACGAGCCGGCCGGGCCAAGAAGGTGTTGTCGACGCCGACTTCGAAGAAGTCGACGGCAACAACAAGAAAAGCGCTTAAGCACTCGAACCGAGGTCGGCGATGCGGCGGCGCTGTCTTTTGAATGAACCGGGGCGGCCCTCCTCCTTGCGAGGAGGCCGCCTCTTTCTCATCTGGGTCGCACCATGAGCGCCGGTCGCGACTATTATGAGATTCTTGGCGTGCCGCGCGATGCGGACCAGGCCGCCATCAAGTCTGCCTTCCGCAAACTCGCGATGAAGCTGCACCCGGACCAGAACCCGGGGTGCAAGGTTTCGGAGGAGCGGTTCAAGGAAATCGGCGAAGCGTATTCCGTTCTTTCCGATCCACAGAAACGCGCCGCCTACGATCGCTTCGGCAAGGCCGCTTTCCAAGGCGGAGGCCCGGGCGCCGGCCCATTCGGTCCAGGCTCGGCCGGCTTCAACGACTTCTCCGATCTCTTCAACGAGATTTTCGGCGGCGGCTTCGAGGAGATGTTCGCGCAGCAGAGCCGTCGCGGTCCGCGCAACGGCCCCGAACGCGGCGCCGATCTGCGCTACGATGTCGAGATCACGCTCGAACACGCCTTCCGCGGCATGGAGCGCGAAATCGTCGTGCCGCGCGCGCAAGCGTGCGAACCGTGTAGCGGTTCAGGCTCGCAAGACAACGCACCGCTCGAAACCTGCCGCACCTGCAACGGCCAAGGCCAAGTGCGCGCAAGCCAAGGCATGTTCCGCATCGTGCGCACCTGCCCGGCGTGCCATGGCCGCGGACAAGCGATCAAAGCGCCCTGCCGCTCCTGCGGCGGGCGCGGACTCGTGCAAAAAGAGCGCACGCTCGCGGTGAAAATCCCTGCGGGTGTTGAGGACGGCACACGCATCCGCCTCGCCGGCGAAGGCGATATGGGCATGCGCAACGGCCCGCCCGGCGATCTCTATCTTTTTCTCTCGGTGAAGCCGCATCCGCTGTTCGAACGCGACGGCGCAGATCTTTACTGCCGCGCGCCCGCCCCAATGTGCAAGGCCGCGCTCGGCGGCGAGATGGACATCCCCACCATCGACGGCGAGCGCGCAAGGATCACCATTCCCTCCGGCGCACAGACGGGCCGGCGCTTCCGCATCAAGGGCAAGGGCATGACGCACTTGCGCGGCAAGGAGCGCGGCGACCTCCACGTCGAGCTGCTGGTTGAAACGCCCGTGAACCTCACGGCCAAGCAGCGCAAGCTCTTGGAAGAGTTCGCCAAGGATTGCGGCGAGGAAGCCCACCCGCAGAGCCAGGGCTTCTTCGACAGCATGAAGAAGTTCTTCGAAAGCGTCAGCGAGCCGCCGGCGCGGTGACGCTTGCCGGTTGAGAGCCGGCGGTCCATGAAACACGACATGACATTGTCTATCGCCATTGCCGGCGCGGCGGGCCGCATGGGCCGCGCGCTGGTGCAGGCCGCGAGCGCTGACCCCCGTTTCCGCATTGTCGGCGCAACGATGCGCGAAGGCTCTTCAAACACGCCCGGCATTGCCGCAACACCTGCGCCAGACGCCGCGGCCGCGAGCGCAGACGTCTGGATCGACTTCACGACGCCGCTTGCCACGCTCGATGCACTGAACGCTCTGGCCTCCACGCGCGTGCGCGCGGCCATCATCGGCGCTACCGGCTTTGCGCCCGAGCACGAGCAGCCGATCGCGACGCACGCGACGCGCATCGCCATCGTACGCTCCAACAATTTCAGCGTGGGCGTGACGCTGCTGGCGGCGCTTGTGGAACAAGCGGCGCAGAAGCTCGGTCCCGATTGGGATATCGAAATCAGCGAAGCGCATCACCGCCGCAAAGTGGACGCGCCTTCAGGCACGGCGCTTCTGCTCGGCGAAGCTGCCGCAAAGGGTCGCGGCAAGACGCTGGGCGAGCTGCGGCTGCGGCCACACGAGGCCGTCGCCGGGCCGCGCAAACCGGGCGGCATCGGCTTCTCCGTCATGCGCGCCGGCGGCATTATCGGCGAGCACGACGTGCGCTTTGCGGCGGAGCATGAGATCGTCACCCTGTCGCACGAGGCCCTCGATCGCGCTGTGTTCGCCGATGGCGCACTCGCGGCGGCGCTGTGGGCGGCGACCAAACCGCCGGGCCTCTATTCGATGCGCGACGTGCTCGGGCTCTAGCCCCGGCGCGCTCGGTGCAGCGCCACGTCAAGCGCCGCGGCCAGCGAGTCGCATTCCTTCGGCGTCAAAAACGCACCCAAACGAATCTGCCGCTCGCCGGAGCGGACAAGCACGCCATTGCCTTCGCGCAGCACGCGCGCCCAGATCGGATTGAGCACCCAATGCGCCGCCCGCCCCTTTGCGTCGACGCTCGCCACATGCACCCGGTGCGGACCAACCTGCACGTATTCCGCGATGCGCGCCGCACGATAATTCCAGCGAAACGCCAGCCAAAGTGCGAGTACGTCCAGCCCAAGGAAGCCCGCTACCGGAAAGGCGCCGTTCGCAACGAACACGACCGCGACAATCAGATTGGCGACGATCACCACGATCAGCATCAAGCGAAACGCCGCGAGGCTCAGGCTGCGGTGGGGCCGCAACACGGCGTCCATGTAAAGCTCCCCGTCGAACACGGGTGGGGCGGGCGCGCGTTCCCATTGCGGGTTCATACATCTAAACTAACGCACCGGCCGCCACCGCCAAGGACATCGCGCACGTGCCCCGCCGTCTGACCAAAGCCAAGGCCGAGCAATTGTACGCACGCCTGGCGGAAGTCCGCCCCGATCCGCGCACCGAGCTCGAATACATCAATCCCTACACCCTGCTCGTAGCCGTGGTGCTCTCCGCGCAGGCCACGGACAAAGGCGTCAACCGCGCGACCAAGGAGCTCTTCCCGGTCGCCGACACGCCGCAGAAAATGGTGCAGCTCGGCGAAGAAGGGCTGGCCGAACGCATCCAGACGATCGGCCTCTGGCGCAACAAGGCCACGAACGTGATCGCGCTCTCGCGCGCGCTTATCGAGCTGCATGGCGGGGAAGTCCCTCGGGCGCGCGAGGCGCTGGAAGCTTTGCCCGGCGTTGGACGCAAGACCGCGAACGTCGTGCTGATGGAGGTTTTCGGTGAAGGCACGATCGCGGTCGACACCCACGTCTTCCGCGTGGCCAACCGCACCGGTCTCGCCGATGGCACGACCCCAGGCGAAGTGGAAGAGCAACTGATGCGCATCACGCCGCCGAAGTATCTGCACGGCGCGCATCATTGGCTCATCTTGCACGGGCGCTACACCTGCATCGCACGGAAGCCGGAATGTCCGCGCTGCGTGATCCGCGACATCTGTCTCTATCCGGCAAAGACCCCGCCGCCGCAGCCCGCAAAGCCGCCGCGCAAGACGCTACGCAACGCCAAAAAAGTCTAGGAACGCCGCGCCGCCGCTTCGGCCGCGCATTGATCGAGGCTGGGC
>JAEWNX010000007.1 GCA_023461135.1 Pseudomonadota bacterium | reverse complement strand
TGACCGGCTGGCTCGGCGGCTACAATTTCCAATGGGCTTGGTCGAGCGGCTGGGCCGCCGGTCAGGTCTTCTGACCCACGAAGCGCTTGGCGATCAGCGCGATCGGCAGTCCGACCAGCACCGTGTGCGTGAAGATGGTCCCGGCCAGCATCCACGGATATTGCTCGCCGCCGCCGCCACGCACTTCGTTGAAAGACTCCTGCAAGCGCGGCGCAATCTCGGACGGCGTTGCGAACGCGCCAGTCGCCGCCGCCGAGAGCGGCACGACGACGTAATTCATCGCGACATACAGTGAGAGCCCGTAGAGCAAGCCCGACAGCACCGCCTGACGCGTCAACGCAGCAATGCGCAGCGCGACCAGGACGTAGATCGCCGCCATCAGTGTCGCGATCATGAAGTGCGTGCCGAGTCCGAGAAACGCGGCCTCCATGCCGCCAGCACGAGACGCCTCGCGCCCGATCCAGCCAGCCGCCACCGATTGCAGCACTTGCTGCGGCGTGATCCCGTAGCTCAGCGGCCCGTACACGATGAATGCGTAGAGAATGTCCAGCGCGCCCGCGGCGAGCCCGCCCAATAGAATGGCCCAGACGATCTTCATGTTGCGCTTCCCCCGGTCTAGGTCATCAAGCGCGCCGCACGCCGGCGCGCAGCCAAAAAGCGACCAATAGCCAACAAAGGCCGGTGATTAATTGGTAGATCTTGCCCTTTCCCCGCTGGGCCGCACGTCTGACGGACGCCTTGTGGAGCGGTGCGTCCTGCGCAACCGCCAGGGGCTCACGGCTGAGATCATGACATACGGCGCGGCGCTGATGGCCCTGCGCACGCCAGATCGGTCGGGGCGTCTGGAGAGCATCGTGCTCGGCTTCGATGCGCTCGACCCTTATCTGGCGGGCACGCCCTATTTCGGCGCCACGGTCGGCCGCTACGCCAATCGCATCGCCGGCGCGCGGTTCGAACTCGACGGCGCATTGTACGCGCTCGACGCCAACGATGGGCGCAACCATCTACATGGCGGCGCCGTCGGCTTCGACAAGGCCGTGTGGCGCGCGCAACCGGTGAACGATGGTGTTCAGCTCTCCTACGTCAGCGCCGATGGCGAGGAAGGCTATCCCGGCGAACTGACCGTCGCGGTGACGTACCGCCTGACCGACGACGATCGTCTGCGCATAGAGTATCGCGCAACGACGACGAAGCCGACCCACATCAATCTCACGCACCATTCCTATTTCAATCTCACCGGAGACGCGCGCCGCGAAATCACCGGCCATGAGCTGACGATCGACGCTGAAAGCTACACGCCCGTCGATCCGGAGCTGATCCCGACCGGCGAGTTGCGCGATGTCGCCGGCACGCCCTTCGACTTCCGCACGCCAAACGCTATTGGCGCCCGCATCGATAACGATGATGCACAACTTCGCCTCGGCGGCGGCTACGATCATAATTTTGTGCTGAACAAGACGGCCCCAGGCGCGCTGACACGTGCGGCCGCCGTGTTCGACCCGGAAAGCGGGCGCGCGATGGAGGTGTGGACCACAGCGCCCGGCGCTCAATTTTATTCAGGCAACGGCCTCGCAGCGCGCCGCACCGGCTTCTGCCTTGAGCCGCAGCACTTTCCCAACTCCCCCAACGAGCCGCGCTTCCCGTCAACGATCCTGCGGCCAGATGCGGAGTATCGTTCGCGCACCGAATTTCGTTTCACCGCCTAGCGTTCCTCGTCCGCGTAGGGGTTCTTGCCGGCTTTCACGATCAGCCGCACGGGTGCGGCGTGCAGATCGAACGCTTCGCGCAACTCGTTCGTGAGATAGCGCTTGTAGCTTTCCGGCATGTCTTCCGCGCGCGACGAGATCAGCACGAACGTTGGCGGGCGCGCTTTGATCTGGGCGATGTAGCGCGGCTTGATGCGCTTGCCGCGCACGGCGGGCGGGGGATGACGCGCGATGGTGGCGTAGAGCCAGTTGTTCAAATCTTTGGTCTTGATCCGCGCCGTCCAATCGTCGTGAGCCTCCGCGACGGCTTTCATCAGCCGGTCGAGCCCCACGCCCGACAGCGCCGCCAGCGTGACGATCGGCGCACCACGCGCTTGCGGCAGGCTCTCCTTCGCCACGAGCTTCATTTCCTCGAAGTGCGCGCGCGGATCGGCGACCTTGTCCCACTTCGCCAGCGCGAACACGAGGGCGCGCCCTTCGCGGATCACCAGATCGCCGATAGAGAGATCCTGCTTCTCGAACGCTTCGCCCGCATCCATCATCAGCACGCATACATCCGCAAAGCGGATCGCATGCAGTGTCTCGGACACGGAGAGCTTCTCCAGCTTGGCCTGCACCTTCGCCTTCTTGCGGATGCCGGCGGTATCGATGAGGCGATAGGGCTTGCCCTTCCAGCTCCAATCGATCGCGATGGAATCGCGCGTGATGCCGGCCTCCGGCCCCACAAGCAGGCGATCCTCGCCCAACAGCGCATTCACCAGTGTCGACTTGCCCGCATTGGGCCGGCCGATGATCGCCAGATGGATCGGTCGCTCTTTAGCTCCCGGCGTCTCGCCGTCCTCATCTGTCTCGGTCTTCTCGACGATGGCGGCGTAAAGCTCCGCCATGCCTTCACCGTGCTCCGCCGAAAGCGGGATCGGCTCGCCGAGGCCCAGCGCATAGGCCTCGTTGATCCCGGTATCGCCCGCGCGGCCTTCGGCCTTGTTCGCGGCCAGCACGACCGGCTTGTTTGCGCGCCGCAGCAGCGCGGCGAAGCTCTCGTCCACCGGCGTCACGCCTACGCGCGCGTCGATCAGAAAAAGGATCACGTCCGCGTCGCGGATGGCGATCTCGGTCTGTGTACGCATGCGGGCTTCGAGCGACGCGTCGGTCGCATCCTCGAAGCCTGCCGTGTCAATCAGCGTGAACTCAAGATCGCCCAGCCGCCCACGCGCCTCGCGCCGGTCGCGCGTCACGCCCGGCGTGTCATCCACGATGGCGAGCTTCTTGCCCGCCAGCCGGTTGAAAAGCGTCGATTTGCCGACATTCGGCCGCCCGACGATTGCGAGCTTGGTCATAGGTGTCAGGTATCAGGTGTCAGGCGCCTGTTACTAGTGTGGGCATCGGCGCGGGCGAACACATCGCGCCGCCGACACGCGCCACCTGGCTCCTTCTACTGAAACACCACGAGCCGCGCACTGTTGGTGACGATGTAAATCTGTCCGTTCGCCGTCACTGGCGGAATGAATACGGGCTGATCCACATCAGCGGTCGCGACAGCCTGGCCGTTCTCGGGCGATACCGCGATCACCTCGCCAAGCGAGTTGGCCAGCACCAGACGGCTGCCCACCATGATCGGCCCGGTCCAGGAGATGCGGCCCTGCCGGTCATCCTCGTCCCGATAGCGCCGCAACTGCTGCACCCAGTAGATGTTGCCGGTCGCACGGTCGAACGCGACAAGCTCGCCATCGACGCTCACGGCGTAAAGCACATCGCCGGCGATCCAAGGCGTTTGCGTCGAGGCAAAGGCGCGCGCCCAGACACGTTGGCCGGTGCGCAGGTCGATCGCCGCCAGCACGCCGGAGTGGCTCGCGGCGTACACCACGCCGTTGTCGATCACCGGCCGTCCGGCAATGTCGTTGATCGCCGAGAGCGAGGTGAGACGACCCGTGCGCGAGAGCGAGTCGCTCCAAAGGCGCCGCCCGTTGGCGCTCACGAGCGCGACGACTTCGCCAGAGGCGAACGGCGCAACGACGGTCTCGCTGTCAATGCCGACGCTCGGCGCGGAGAGAATGCGCGCCGGTTCGGCGATCGCTTGGTGATTCCAGGCAACGTCGCCCGTGCCCACGTCGAACGCGATCAGCTCGCTGTCGTTTGTGATCCCGTAGACCCGTCCGCCAGCAACCGCCGGCGCTGAGTGGAAGGGCGCTCCGCCATCGGCGCGCCAAATCTCTTGGCCGGTCGCGGCGTCCAACGCCACAAGGAAACCGAAGCCTGTGGTGACGAATAAGCGCCCGCCCGATGCGGCGACGCCGCCGCCGCGGGCGACACGGTCGCGCCTGTCGCGCGGCCGCAGCGATTCCGTCCAGATGCGATCGCCGTTGTTTGCATCCACCGCGTGCACGCGGTGATCTGCGTCGAGAAAATAAAGCCGACCGTCGGCGATTACGGGCGGCGCCGCAATCTGCACTCGATTGTTGGTGCCTTGGCCGAGATTGGCGCGCCAGGCCTGCTGCAGCACGGCTGTGCCGGCGGCATTGGTCGGAGAATTGTCGGCCGTGCCGCCTGGCTGGCTCCAATCGGTCAGCGTCACCGCGGGGGGCGGCACGATCGTGCGGCTCGCCAGCGCGGGATCGGGCGTGAGCTGCTGTTCGAACGCCAGGATCGAGATACGGCCGTCTTCCGGCGCCGTTTGGCTCGGTTCGTTGTTTCCATCGAATACGTTGATGGCGTCGCCGATGCGGCTGACGGTGGAGCACGCCGACAAAGCGGCGGCGGCAACCACCAAAGCAATCGGTCGCAACGGCTTCATTTCGTTTCTCCTTCGGAGGGCGCGGGCGCGTTCGTTGCGCCGTCCGCTGAGGTTGTTGTTGGCGCTGGGCCGATGACAGAAAGAGCGACCTGCGCGCGCTGTTGAACCGCTTCGGGCGCATCGAAGGCGAGCGTCAGGTTCTGCAGCGTCTCGCGCGCGAGATCGAGATTGCCGGTTTCCCAAGCTTCGATGCCGAGCAATTCGCGCGCGAGGTAGGAGAGACGGCTGTCAGATTGCACGAGCGGCTCTAGCCGCGTCTGCAACGCAGCGAAATCCTGCGTCTCGGCGACGATGTAGGCGGCGCGCAGACGTGCGGTGTCGCGCATGATCGGATCGTTCGCGTCCTCAGCGGCGCGATCGAATTCAGCGAGCGCTGCTTCCAGATCGCCTTGTGCTTCGAGGAGCGCGGCGTGCTCGAGCCGCGCCATCACCCGATAGACCTCCGGCCCTTCGCCGGTGAGGCGCTGAAACTCGGTTTTGGCCTGATCGAGATTGCCCGCGGCTGCAAGCTGCTGCGCGGCGACGTATTCCTCGGCGTGCGCACGCGACTGGTTGAGGCTGTAATCCCTCCACCACAGCCATATGGAGACGGCGATCAGGATGACGACAAACGCGCCGATCAGCCATAGGCCGTACTTCTTGGCCAAGCTGAGCATGCGTTCGTGCCGCAGGCTCTCATCGACCTCGTTGACAAAACTGTCGGTTTCGTTGGTCACGCGCCCTTATTCCTGCCCGTTCTGGCGCGGCTGACTGCCGCCCGGCCCCCAAAAGCGCCGGCAAGCTAGCCGTGCTTGTCTTCCCCGGCAACGCGCCGGCGCTGTGGCTTTCCGCCCAGGGCATAGGTCTCGGCTGCGGCAGGAAAACGGCGGGCGCGGACATCGGCGGCATAGGCGGCTGCCGCCTTGTCGATGACCCCTTTGACGTCCGCATAGCGGCGCACGAATTTGGGGGTCCAGTCGAACAGGCCCAGTAGATCGTCCGTGACCAGGATTTGGCCGTCGCACTTGGCCGACGCCCCGATGCCGATCGTGGGGGCCTTCACGACCGCGGTGATTTCGGGGGCAAGGGTCTCGTCCACGCCCTCCACCACGATCGCGAAGGCGCCGGCTTCGTCGGCCGCGCGGGCCTCGGCCAGCACCTTGACGCGTTCTGCCCGCGTGCGACCCTTGGCGCGGAATTTCCCGTCGACGTTCACGGCCTGCGGCCGCAGGCCTACATGGCCCATGACGGGGATGCCGCGCTCGACCAGGTATGCGATCGTTGCGCCTATGGAAGGTCCCGCCTCGACCTTGATCGCTTGCGCGCCCGTCTCCTTCAGCACGCGCGTTGCATTGGCGAACGCAATCTCCGGCCCGCCCTCATAAGACCCGAACGGCATGTCGATCACGACCATGGCGCGCTCGGCGCCGCGCATCACCGCCTGGCCATGCATGATCATCATCTCGAGCGTGACGCCGACGGTGTTCGGCATCCCGTGCACCACCATGCCGACGGAATCCCCGACGAGAAGCAGATCGCAATGGGCGTCGAGGATCTGGGCGACAGGCGCGGTGTAGGCGGTGAGGCAGACGATCGGATCGCCGCCCTTGCGGGCGCGAATGTCGGGCGCAGTGATGCGCCGAACGGTTTCAGAATGACGCGACATGGGGGAGCACCTCGCTACGCAGAGGCCTTAGACGCTCGCGCTTGATCGCGCCAGCGCAGTCGCCTCAGAGGGTCGGATCAGTCTTGCCGCGCAGCGCGGAAGGCCACCGCGCCGCCCGCGAATACGCCGGCGAACAACAGCACTTGCGTGAGGCCCGCGCCCATCGAGCGCAGCATGCCTTGCGTCGCGCCGGCGGCGTCGCCCGCCGCGTCGCCCAAGGGCGCAGCGCTCAGCGAGCCGTGAATGCGTGCAATCTCAAGGCCCGCAGACGCCAGG
>JAEWNX010000006.1 GCA_023461135.1 Pseudomonadota bacterium | reverse complement strand
CACACCAACTCGCTCGATGAAGCTTTGGCGCTGCCATCGGACTTTTCCGCGCGCATCGCGCGCAACACGCAGATTCTGCTGCAGACTGAGGGCGGCACGACGCGGCCTGCCGATCCTTGGGGCGGCTCGTACTATGTCGAGCGCCTCACCGCCGATCTCGCGGCGAAAGCCTGGGCGCACATCGAGGAAGTCGAAAAGCTCGGCGGCATGGCGCAGGCGATCGACCAGGGCTTGCCTAAGGCGCGCATCGAAGAAGCCGCCGCGCGGACACAGGCGCGGATCGACACGGGCCACCAAACCATCGTCGGCATCAACAAGTTCAAGTTAAACGAGGAAGAAGTTGTGCCGGTGCTGAAAGTCGACAACGCCAAAGTGCGGTCGATGCAGCTGGAAAAGCTGAAACGGCTGAAGGGTGAGCGGAAGCAGGTTGAAGTCGACGCTGCGCTCGAAGCGCTCGAAGCGGGCGCGCGCGGGAACGGCAACCTTCTTGAGCTTGCGGTGAAAGCCGCGCGCGTAAAGGCGACTGTCGGCGAAATGAGCGCGGCGCTGGAGCGCGCGTTTGCACGCCACCAGCCGCCGATCCGCCTCGTGCGCGGCGTGTACGAGCGTGAAGCCGCGGACGACGTGGCGGTCACCCGCGCGCGTCACGCCGTGAAGGATTTCTGGGCCAGCGAAGGGCGCGCGCCGAAAATCCTGGTCGCCAAGATGGGACAGGACGGCCACGATCGCGGGCAGAAGGTGATTGCGAGCGCGTTCTCCGATCTCGGCTTCGACGTGGAAATCGGCCCGCTGTTCGCCACGCCCGAGGAAGTTGCCGCCGAAGCGATTGAGAAAAACGTGCACATCGTCGGCGTGTCGTCGCTTGCGGCGGGGCATTTGACGCTGACGCCTGCCCTGCACGCGGCGCTAGAGGAGCGCGGGCGCGGCGAAATCATGATCGTCGTCGGCGGCGTCATTCCGCCGGAGGATGTGGAAACGCTGAAAGAGATGGGCGCGGCGGCGGTGTATCCGCCAGGCGGCGTGATCGCGGAAATCGCGCAGGACTTGCTGAACGCGCTGAATCAGAAGCTGGGCTACGCGCAGCCGGCACGGCGAGATTAGATCGCGTGCGCTTTGCGATCAGCATCGGTGTGTTGCTTACCGTCTTGGCCACTGGGCTCAGCACGCTTGACTGGTACAGGGCCGAGGCTTCCAGCCAGGAAGCCAATTTCGGTGGCGTACAGGTGCTTCCGCCCATCGGCGACACCATTTTTGTCGCCGCGTCGACCATCGGATTCTTCACTTTAGGAACTACCATTCTCGCTGGGGCTAGGGGCGCTAGCCGAACGGTGATCGTGTCACTCGGCGCTTCTGCAAGCGCCGCGACACTGTACGGAATCCTCGGATCCAGCCTCTACGAAGGCGCGCCGCCCTATGTGCTCGGCACGGTATTCAAAACGTCGAGTATTGTGATCCTTGGCCTGATCGCGCTCTTCGCGCGCTCGCGCTTGCTCGCCGCCGGCCTGTTCTTCGGCGCGCTGGGCGATGCCCTGCTGGCATGGAGTTCCGAGACGTTTCTTTTTGGCGCGCTCGCGTTCCTAATCGGCCACCTCGTCTACAGCGCGCTCTTCCTGCGCACAGGCGTCGGCGCCGGCGCCGCGCTGAAGCAGCCACCGCGGTTGGTCGCCGCGCTCGCGCTTATCGCGGCCGCGGTCGTCATGACGTCGGCGCTCGTGCCGCGCGACAGCGCCCTATCCGTCCCGCTCAGCATCTACACCGGCGTACTGACGCTGATGGCGCTCACGTCTTTCACGCTTCCCGCGGCTCGCTGGCTGGCGATGGCGGGCGCGGTGCTGTTCTTCATCAGCGACGGCTTCGTCGCGTGGAACATGTTCCATCCCGCCGCCGATCTGACATTGGCCTTCTGGCGCAGTTTCACCGGCTGGATGATCTATTGGGCTGGACAAGCGGCGATATGTTTTGGCGCGCTTGGATTGCACAAGGCGGCGCCGCGCTCCTAAGTAGCGCGCATGGCCGATCTCGCCGCCGCTCGCAACATTCTACACCGCGTGTTCGGTCACGACGATTTTCGCGGGCTGCAGGCTGACGTCATCGGCGAAGTGCTTGCCGGGCGCGATGTGTTGGCGGTGTTGCCGACGGGCGGGGGCAAGAGCTTCTGCTATCAGATCCCGGCGATGCTGCGGCCCGGCGTAGGGCTGGTGGTCTCGCCGCTGATCGCACTGATGCAGGATCAGGTGGCCGCGTTGCGCGCGGCCGGCGTGGCGGCGGCGCGATTGGACTCCACGCTCGACCGCGATGCGCGCCGCCAATGGCTCGATGCGGCGCGTGAAGGGCAGCTCGATCTCCTCTACATTTCGCCGGAAGGCCTCTTCGCGCAGGGCTTCCTCGACTTCCTCGAACAATGCCCCATCGCGCTCATCGCCATCGACGAGGCACACTGCGTCAGCCAATGGGGACACGATTTTCGTCCCGACTATCGCGCGCTCGGCGCGTTGGCGGATCGCTTTCCCGGCGTTCCGCGCATGGCCGTCACCGCCACGGCCGATCTCAAGACGCAAGCCGACATCCGCACGCAGCTGCGGCTCGATCATGCCAAGAGCTTCATTGCGTCGTTCGATCGGCCCAACCTCGTGCTCGCCGCCGAGCGGAAATCAACCCGGCCGCAGGATCGAATTTTCGATCTCGTGCGCGCGCGTCGCGGCAAGTCTGGCATCATCTACGCCGCTACCCGTGACCACGTGGAGAAGATCGCTGCGCATTTGTTGGAGGTCCACGTCCCCGCGCTCGCCTATCATGCCGGCTTGGACGCCGCCCTCCGCGCCGAGCGCCAGCACCGCTTCCAGGAAGAGGACGATGTCGTCATGGTCGCGACCATCGCCTTCGGCATGGGCGTGGACAAGCCTGACGTGCGTTTCGTCATCCACGCGGACTCCCCCAAGAGCATCGAAGCGTACTGGCAGGAAGTCGGCCGCGGCGGCCGGGACGGCGAAACGGCGGAAGGCTTCTGCATCTACAGCGCCACTGATCTTCGCCGCGCCATCCTGTTCGCGAACCAATCCAACGCCAGCGACCAGGTCAAAAGCGTGCAGATCAGAAAAGCGCGTCAGCTTTTCGCCTTCCTCGACGGCCTCACCTGCCGCCGCGCCGGCGTCCGGCGTTATTTCGGCGAAGAAAACGCCGAACCGTGCGGCGCCTGCGACATCTGCACCGATCCGCCAACCTCCATCGACGCCACGGAGATGGCGGCGAAAGCCATCTCAGCGGTCATGCGTATGGATCAGCGCTTCGGCCGCGGCCGTGTCGTCAACCATCTTATCGGCAAAGCCAACGATGGCCTCGATGAGCAGTATTCCTCACGCTCCACTTTTGGCATCGGCGCCGATCAGCACGAAAGCTTGTGGCGCAACGTGATCGAACATTTGCTGTTCGAAGGCGTGCTGGAGGAAACCGACGACGAACGCCCTACGCTCTCGATCGGCGACGAAGACGCCGTGCGCGCCATCTTCCGTAAAGAGCGTCTCATCCGTGTGCGCGAGCAGACCAAGCCGGCGCGGCGCAGCAAGGAAGAGCGCCGCGCTTCGCGCGATGCGAAGAATGCGGTGAAGCAAGGGTTTGAGGGCGAGGAGGCGAAGCTGTTCGAGGCGTTGCGCTCGTGGCGGCGGGACGCGGCGCAAACGCAGGGCGTGCCGCCCTACGTGATCTTCCACGATGCGACGCTGGCGGCGATCGTGCGCGCGAAACCTTCCGATCTGAGTGCGCTCGGCCGCGTGTCAGGAATCGGCGAAGCCAAGCTGAAGCGACACGGGACCGAGCTGCTGGCCTTGGTGCTCGCCCGTTGTTGATTGTTCCGTTTTTGTTCTTGACAGAATGTCAGGTGCGGCCCCTAGTGGCGGCGGAGGGACACGCATGATCGGCTACGTCACTATTGGCTCAAACGACATCGCGCGCTCTTGCGCGTTCTTCGACGCCGCCTTCGAACCGCTCGGCTACAAGCGCACGTTCGAGGGGGGCGGCTGGGCGGGCTACGGCCCCGCAGGCAAGAAAGAAGGTCTCGAAATCTATCTTGCGACGCCTGCGAACGGCGACAAAGCGTGCCTCGGCAATGGCTCGATGCTCGCGTTCAAAGCGTCATCGCGCGAAGCGGTGAACGCGTTTCACGCGGCCGGCCTTTCCGCCGGCGGCGCGGACGAAGGCGCGCCAGGCGTGCGCGGCGAATACGATCCGCCGTTCTACGGCGCCTATCTACGCGACCCGGAAGGGAACAAATTCTGCGCATATTACAAAGGGTAAGTTGACCCGGGCGGCGCACCTTTCAAATCTGGCTTCATAATAAGGAGGAGACGCATGACGGACACGCCTGCGAGCGATTATTTCCGTGAACGCGCCGAGCGCGAGATCGCGCTCGCGAAAGCGACCGGCGCGAAAGCGCATGCGAGCCCGGACTTCCGCACTGTGTTTATCGAACGTCGCGACGGTACGCGCGAAACCGTGCGGCTGCCGGCGCGTGACAGGTTAAACTAGAGGCGCTGCAGCGGACTGGCGGCGGCCCGGATTAGCTATGCGCGAGTTCGCGTGCGAGCGCGGCGGCTTGCTCGACCCACTCTTCTGCGTCAATGCGTCCGCGCAGGCGCAAGTAATTGTCGACCCAGGCGACATTCTCCGGCGTCCACGAGGCGATCTGGTCGAAATGGTAGACGCCGATCGAATAAAGCGTCGATTGCTGCAAGGCGGTGACGCCTTCGATCAAAGTCAGATCGTCCGGCGCGCCGTCACGCGGCGATGCCAAAACAACCGGCTTGCGCCGCGGCTGATCTGACGGCTGCGGCGGAAGCTCGGATTCGAGTTCTTCAGCCACCGCTCGCTGCGGTTCGTGCGGGGAAGCGACCAGCGGGCGCTGTTCAAGATGGCGCACACGCGCTTCGAGATATCGCGCGCGCCACTTCCAACGATCCGGATCCGGCGCGGTTTCGCTGACAAGCGGCGCCAACTGGGGCGCCGACCGCCCCTGCAGGTGGGCGACGCGGCGTTCGAGATAAAGCAGACGCCAGCGCAGGAGCATGTCGACGTCAGCGTTCGCTGCGAACGGCGTGTCGAGCGCTTCGACCGGCGGCGCCGGTCCCGCGCTTTCAGCGGAAGCCTCCTCGCGCAGTTCGTCCGCCAGAAATGCCGCACGCGCCTCCGCGTCCCGCGCACGCCAGTCGGCGGCGAGCAGAGCCGGCGCCGGCGCCTGCCCGGTTTCTGCTTTGTCTTCAGCGCCACGCGCAGGCAAGGCAGCGCGCTCTGGGCGCGCCAAACCTTCGAGGTAGCGCACGCGCTGCTCGAAATAACGCAACCTCCAAGCCTGCAGCGCGGCGTCCTCACGCTCAGGCTCGGGTTCGTCGATTTGCGCGTCGATCAACTGCTGCTTTTCACGAGCCGTCTCCAGCGCCCTCATCCGCGCCAGTTCACGCGCATCGGCGTCGGCGCGCTCAAGACGCCGTTGCAGTTCGGCCACCTGGCTGGCGGAA
>JAEWNX010000005.1 GCA_023461135.1 Pseudomonadota bacterium | reverse complement strand
CCGCACATGGCGGCGCATCTGGCGTCCGCGACATCGGTCTTCTGGAATCGGCGTTGGCGCGACCGAAGAACCTGTTCGCATATGGCGAGCACGACATCGCCGCTCTTGCGGCGGCTTATGCGTTTGGCATTGTGCGCAACCATCCCTTTGTTGATGGCAATAAGCGAACGGCGTTCATGACGGCGGTGTTTTTTCTGGAACTCAACGGGCATCGCTTCATGGCGAATGAAGTCGAGGCCACACTGCGTACGCTTGCGCTCGCCGCCAGCGAGATCGATGAAGCGGAATTCGCGGTGTGGCTGCGCGAAAACGTGCAGTCACGCTAACGGCTCAAGGCCATTTCGCTACGGGCGGCATGCTGGAGAGGATGCTCTCGACATTGCCGCCAGTCTTCAGGCCGAACGTCGTGCCGCGATCGTAGAGCAGGTTGAACTCAACGTAGCGGCCGCGCTGCACGAGCTGTTCTTCGCGATCCGCATCTGTCCATGGCTGATGCATGCGTGCGCGCAGGATTGCGGGATATGCACTCAGAAACGCGCGTCCGACATCCTGCGTGAAGGCAAAATCTTCTTCCCACGTGTCGCCCTTGGCGCCGCCGCTATTGTGGTGATCGTAGAAGATGCCGCCGACGCCGCGCGGTTCGTTGCGATGCGGCAGCCAGAAATACTCGTCCGCCCATTTTTTGTAGCTCGGATAGAGATCGTCGCCGTGCTTATCGCAGGCGGCCTGAAACGCCTTGTGAAATGCAATCGCATCCGCCGTGTCTTCGCGCCGGTCTGCGCTTTGCGTGGGATTGAGATCACCGCCGCCGCCGAACCACCATTGCGTCGTCCTGATATGGCGCGTGTTCATGTGAGCCGCCGGGCAGTGCGGGTTGCGCATGTGCGCGATCAGCGAAATGCCGCTGGCCCAGAAACGCGGATCGTCCGCCGCGCCGCGGACGTTCTTCGCAAACTCCGGCGAGAATTCGCCGTGCACCGTGCTCACATGCACGCCGACTTTTTCGAAGAAGCGCCCGCGCATCATGCCGGCGACGCCGCCCCCTTGATCGCTGGTCCCATCGCCGCGCCGCCAGGGCGTGCGCACAAAGCGTCCCGGCTCGCCCGGATAGAGCGCCGCCGGCGCCTCGTTCTCAAGCGCCTCGAACGCCGCGCAAATCTGATCGCGCAGCTCTTCGACCCAGGCCTTCGCCCGCGCTTTACGGTCTTCGCTCAAAACTTCTCCCACGCCCCGGTTTGCCGCATGGCTTCGGTCAGCACCACCGCACCGGCGACCACCACATTGAGCGAGCGCAAGCCCCGACGCATTGGGATACGCACGCTGGCCCGCGCCGCTTCGTAGAGTTCGCCGGGCGAGCCGGCGCTTTCGCGCCCCAGCACCAGAGTGTCGCCTGTGGAAAACTGGAAGTCCTGGAAGCTCACCGCCCCATCCGTCTCAACCAGCACCAACCGCCCCTCCTCTCGTTCCGGCATCGTACGGAACGCGGCTAGGCTGTCGTGCCGTGCGATCAGGGCTTTGTCGCCGTAGTCGAGCGCGGCGCGTTTCAGTGAGGCATCGGTCAGCGGAAACCCGCATGGTTCGATCACGTCGAGTGCGACACCAAGGCAGGCACAGAGGCGAATGGCCGCGCCGAGATTCTGCGGGATGTCCGGTTGATAGAGGGCGAGCCGCACGTTATGGCCTCCGCGCCGGAGAATCTGGGCTGAATCGGGTGCTTACTGGGGCATGCGGCGACGCGCCGCGCGCTCGCACACTCGGACTAGCCTAGCTTCGGCGCCGAACCAAGGCCGGGAGATCACGGGCGGTGTCAGACGCGACAGCAGAAGCGCACGAAGGGACGGAGACGACCCGGCGCGACTTCATTTACATCGCCGCAGGCGCCGTCACCGCGGTCGGGACGGCGGCGACGATCTGGCCGTTCGTCGATCAGATGAACCCCGCGGCGGACACCCGCGCGCTTTCGACCACGGAAGTCGATCTCACTGCGGTCGATCTCGGCCAGCAGATCAAAGTCATGTGGCAAGGCAAGCCGGTGTTCGTGCGTCACCGCACGCCGGCGGAAATCGCTTCGGCGCGCCGCGACGACTACGCCAGCCTCAAGGACCCGCAATCGGACGCCGACCGCATCCGTCAGGAAGACGGCCAGCCCGGCCGGCCTGAGTGGCTGATCCTGCAAGCGAACTGCACGCACCTGGGCTGCGTGCCGACATTCGTTGAAGGCTCATCCTTCGGCGGCTGGTTCTGCCCGTGCCATGGCTCGGACTACGATACGTCCGGCCGCATTCGCCGCGGGCCGGCGCCGCGCAATCTAGACGTCGCGCCGTACCTTTATCTCAACGAAACATCGATCCGGATCGGCTAGGGCCTCGCGATGAAGATACACGGCCACTCTACTTACGAGCCGCAATCCGGCTTCACGCGCTGGCTCGATAAGCGGCTGCCCATCGTGCGCATGACGCACGACAGCTTCGTCGCGTATCCGACGCCGCGGAATCTGAATTACTGGTGGACGTTCGGCGCGATGCTGTCGCTCTGCCTCGTGGTGCAGATCGTCTCGGGCGTCGTGCTGGCGATGCACTACATTCCGCATGTCGATTTCGCCTTCGCCAGCGTGCAGCGCATCGAGCGCGACGTGCCATTCGGCTGGCTGATCCAGAACATGCACGCGGTCGGCGCGTCGATGTTCTTCCTGGCCGTCTACATCCACATCTTCCGCGGGCTCTATTACGGCTCCTACAAGGCGCCTCGCGAGCTGCTCTGGATTCTGGGCTGCATCATTTACGCGCTGATGGTTGCGACTGCGTTCCTCGGCTACACGCTGCCATGGGGCCAGATGAGCTTCTGGGGCGCCACCGTCATCACCAACATCCTCGGCGCGCTGCCGCTGGTGGGCGAGAGCATCCAGGTCTGGATCCGCGGCGGTGGAGCGATCGATCAGCCGACGCTCAACCGCTTCTTCTCGCTGCACTATCTGTTGCCGTTCGTGATCGCCGGCGTTGTGGCGCTGCACATCTGGGCGCTGCATGAAGCGGGGCAGAACAACCCGACCGGCGTCGATGTGAAGACGAAGCAGGACACCGTCCCGTTCACGCCGCATGCGACGATGAAGGACATGTTCGCGACGTCGATCTTCCTGATCCTGTTCGCGGCTTTCATGTTCTACATGCCGGATGCGCTCGGCCACGCCGACAATTACATTCCGGCGAACCCGCTGCAGACGCCGCCGGAGATCGTGCCGGAATGGTATTTGCTGCCGTTCTACGCCATCTTGCGCGCGTTCGATTTCAATATCGGTCCGATCGACTCCAAGCTCGCGGGCGTGCTCGCCATGTTCGCCTCGATCGGCGTGCTGTTCGTGCTGCCGTGGATCGACACGTCGCGCGTGCGTTCGATGCGCTATCGTCCGATCGCGCGGCAATTCTTCTTGGTGTTCGTGGTCGTCTGCGTCGCGCTCGGCTGGTGCGGCGGACAGAACCCGGGCCGCATTCTGGCCAAGACCAATGCGTTCACCGCGACGTTGACCTGGGTCGAAGGCGGGCAGGTGATCGAGCAGCCGGTGCAAGCGGCTGGCGCCGATGCGTGGGACGACGCGGCCGCCTCGGCGCGCGCGGCTTTGCGTGAGCAGGGCGCAAGCATGACGGCGGTGTCGCGCGAAGCTGCTTCGACCGGCCGCGCGCGCGGCGTGATCGGCGGCGCCGAGCGCAGCCAGACGGTGAGCGGTGAGACCATCGACGAAATGGAATCGGCGATCGGTGCGTTCAAAACGCAGGTCGGTCAAGCCGCGCCGTTCTTCGTCGTCGAGCGGCGCATGCCGCCGACCTTCACGGTAACGAACCTCTCGCAGATTCTCACTGCCTACTACTTCCTGTTCTTCCTGATCATTCTGCCGGTGCTCGGCTTGCGTGAAACGCCAAGCCGCGTGCCGGACACCATCGCCAAGCCGGTGACGGCGAGCGAACAAGCGGGGGCTGCTTGATGTTGCGCGCACTCACTGCCGCGGCTGCTGTTTTCGTCGCCGCCGCTGGCGTCGCGTTCGCCGCGGGCGAAGCGGAGCATCCTGAGAATTATCCGTTCAGCTTCGAAGGCCCGGTCGGCGACTACGACATGGCCGCCGTGCAACGGGGCTTCCAGGTCTACCAGCAAGTCTGCGCCGCGTGCCACGGGATGGACCATCTCGCCTATCGCCATCTCGGTGAAGTCGGCGGTCCGTTCGCGGCGTACATGGAACGCGACCACGAAACCGGCGCGTTCAAGCTGCGCGAAGTGCCAGGGCCGCCGGAGCATGGCGGCAGCTACGTGGATGTGGTCGAGAACCCGTGGGTGCGTGCGATCGCTGAAGGCGTGACGATCGTCGATACGGATCCGAACAGCGGCCAGCCGACGGAGCGTCCGGGCCGCATCTCGGATTATTTCCGCAATCCGTTCCCGAACGAAATCGCCGCGCGCGCGGCGAATGGCGGCGCGCATCCGCCCGATCTTTCGGTGATCACCTCGGCGCGCCATGGCGGCGCCGATTACATCCGCTCGCTGCTGATCGGCTACACCGGCGAAACCCAGGGGACGCTGCACGGCAACCGCTATTTTCCGGGCGGTATGATCGCCATGCCCCCGCCTCTCGCGGAAGGCGCGGTTGCTTACGCGGACGGGACGCCGACGACGGTTACGCAATATGCGACGGACGTGGCGACGTTCCTGCAATGGGCGGCCGATCCGCACATGGAGGAACGCAAGCGCACGGGTCTTGTCGTGCTCGCATTCCTCATCGCGCTCTCGGTGCTTTTGTACCTGGCGTACAAGCAAGTCTGGCGCGGCGAGAGCCACTAGCCCGATTAGAAGTCTCGGACTTGATCTTGCGGGCGTCGCGACGTTTGCTTCGGTCATGACTGAGCAAGAAAAACCGCGCGGACCCATCGCCATCGAAAGTGCACCGTGGACGGAGTGGGGCCAGGGCGTGCGCTTTGGCTCGCGCTTCAAGGTGCTGTCGGACACGCGCAAAGACGGACGCAAGATCGGCGTCAGTTACGAGGAATTGCCGCCGGGCAAGCAGAGCGCGCCGTTCCACTATCATCTGGTGGAAGAGGAACACATCGTCGCGCTGGAAGGGGAGGCGACGCTGCGGCTGGGCGAGGAGCGCTACGCGCTGAAGGCGGGCGACTATGTGGGCTTTCCAGCAGGCCAACGCGCGGGGCACTGCCTGATCAACGAAGGCGATAAGCCGTTCCGCTTCATCATGATCGGCGACCGGGCCGAGAACGAGGTTTGCGTCTATCCCGACAGCGGCAAGGTGTTGATCTCCGGGTTTGACCGGCTGATCGTGCGGCAGAGTGAGAGCCTGGATTACTTTGACGGCGAGAAGCCGGATGAGCCGGTGAAATAGAAAACCGGCGCGGACTGAGGGCCGCGCCGGTTCGCTGACTTGGTTCTGCTCCGCTTACGGCGCGGCGGCGGCGTGACTGACTTGCGTGATCGGCACGCCGTTGAGCGTCGGGGTGGCCGCCGCGTCGGCGCTTTGAATCATGCCGCTTACGCGGCCGCGCGTCGGGTTCACGATTTGCAGGCCGCGGCCGAAATAGTGGCTGACATTGACC
>JAEWNX010000004.1 GCA_023461135.1 Pseudomonadota bacterium | reverse complement strand
GTTGCAGGCGGCGCTGCATCTTCTCGATGGGCGGCGGACTCTCGCTGATCGGATCGGCGCTCCACATCTCCGGATCGTCATCCGCCTGCGGATCGCCGAGCGGGCGGATTGCAGGCAGCAGCGCCGCCCCGCCAAGACGCTGGGCGAACGCGTCGATCAAACCGCTGACCGCCCGCCGGTTGGGCACCAACACAAGCGCATCGGACAACGCGAACGGATCGTCGCCGCGCGCGAGCTCGGCAACCATCGCGTCCGCCAGCAGATCGAGAAATGGCGCCGATGCCGGCGCATAGCGAAGGCGCGGCGCGGGGCCGCCGAACAATGGCTCTGGCAGCCCGAGCGACAGCGCGTTCATGCGCTGGCGGCGGCGCCCGCCAGGCGTGCTTCAGCTTGGGCGCGCGCGTCAGGATCGCCGACATGCATCCAATAGCCCCCGAGCGGCGCGCCGTGCAGACGCCCCTCGCCGACAAGACGGCGCCAGATGCGCGTGAATGAGAACGGCTCGAGCGGTTCTTCGTCCACGATCGCGGGATCGACGATCTGCACGCCCATATACGCCCAGGGCGCATGCGGCAGCGCGTCGCGGAACGAGATTTCGCCGTGCTCGTCCATGAAGAAGTCGCCGGCGCCTTCGAAGCCCAGGCACTGGCTCATGTCCGCCAGCATCAGCCGCGCGCTCATGCGCGAGAGATCGAAGCCCTTGGCGTGGCGCGCGATCGCGGAGCCCATCGGCTCTTCCCAGACAGAGTCGATGTTGCAGATGATGATAGGATCGTCGCCGAGCAGCGGGCGCGCTTGCTTGAGGCCACCGCCGGTTTCCATGAGCTGGGCGCGTTCATCGGAGATGACGATTTCGAGATCGCGGCGGCGCGTCACATGCGCTTCGAGCAGATCGGCGAAGGCGTGTACATTGACGACGGCCCGCTGCACGCCGGCGGCGGCGAGGCGGTCGAGCACATGATCGATGAGCGTGCGGCCGGCGACGGTCACCAGCGCCTTGGGCCGATCATTCGTGAGCGGCCGCATGCGCGTGCCGAGACCGGCGGCCAGCACCATGGCTGTTTTCGGACTCATGCCGCTTGCTCCAGGTACGGACGGGCGACGTCTTCGACGAAAGCGTTGGCCTCTCCGAGCGCGGGGTGCTTCAGCGTGCGCGCGAGATGGCCCCACATGCGCGGCATGAACGTGAGGTAGCGCGGCTTGTTATCGCGCGCGGTGAGTCGCGAGAAAATGCCGAGGATGCGCATGGAGTTGATGGCGCCGAGCACGGCGAGTTCGCGATCGAACTCGGCGGCGCTGGAGCCGGTGGCGTTGAGATACGTGCGGACGGCGGCTTCGCGTGCGGGGCCGCTGACGTCGCGGCGCGCGTCGTGCAGCAGCATGGAAAAATCCCAGCCGCGCCAACCGCGGATGGCGTCTTGGAAGTCCAAGAGGCCGACGCGCTTGATGCCGTCTCGTTCGGGCAGCCAGAGCAGATTCTCGGCGTGATAGTCGCGGATGGTGAAGGCGCGCGGGAAGCCGAGCGCTTTGACGATCAACGCATCGCGGATGCGCTCCCAACGGGCGCGCGCGGCATCGTCGATGCGCACGTCGGCGGCGCGCGGCAGCCATTCGACGAAGAGGTCCGCGTTAACCTCGAGCGCGAGCGCGTCGTAGTCCAGCAATGGCCAGGAGGCGTTGTCGGCGCCTTCCAGCCGCGGCGGCGGCGGCGGCGACATGTGCACGTGCGCGAGCACGCGCGCGGCTTCCTCGTAAAGGTGGATCTCGTTGGCGCCGTTGCCGATGATGTTGGCGTATAGATTGTCGCCAAGGTCTTCGGTGATGGCGTAACCGGCTCTGCAATCCGCGCCATAGATCGTCGGCGGTGCGAGGCCGAGGCTTTCAAGATAGTTCGCAACCGCGACGAAGGCTTCGACGCGGGATGCGGCGAGGCGCGCCGAGGCATTCCAGCCCATGGCGCGGCGTTCGGCCGGCGTCGCGCCCGGCGGGCATGGCGCGCTCTCTTCGGACGGCGGCGCGTTCATCAGAATGGCGCGCCGGCCGTCGGGTGCGTGCAGCCGTTCGTAGCTGCGCGTGGACGCATCGCCCGCCAGCGGCACGCGCTGGGCGTCCGCGAAGCCCGTGTCGTTCAGGAGGCGCGCGAGCGCTTCAGATCGCTGCAAGCTTTTGTCTCCAAGCACCGTGCGCGGTGAGCGCGGCGCGCCGCCCTTCCCCCTCCGGCGACAGCACGATGTCGAGCCGGTCGCGGGGCACGTGTCCGTCCAAGCGCTCCGGCCATTCGATCAAGGTCGCCGCCGCTGCAAATGCATCTTCGAGGCCAAGCTCCCATGCCTCCTCCGGCCTTTTCAGCCGGTAAAGATCGACATGCCACAGCTCGCCGCGCGGGCCCTGATAAGTCTGCACCAGCGTGTAGGTAGGGCTGGGCGCTTCCTCCTGCGCGCCGGTCCAGGCCTCGATCACCCCGCGCGCCAATGTGGTTTTGCCCGCGCCGAGGTTGCCGCTCAGACAGACGACATCCCCTTGCGTCAGGCGCGCGCCG
>JAEWNX010000003.1 GCA_023461135.1 Pseudomonadota bacterium | reverse complement strand
CACTTGGCCGGCTCCCAATACGTCACCCGCGGATCGGTGAGGCCGCCGGTGGAGAGCACGGCCGGATACGCCTTCGCTTCGATATTCGTGTAGGGGCAGTAGGAGGCGATGTAGTCGTACGCTTCCGCGTCCTCGAGTGGGTTGCCCCATTCGGGCCATTCGGGCGGCGTCAGCGGCAGTGAGGTGTCGCTCATGGTGTTGAGCACGTCGATGAACGGCACGCCGCCGATCACGCCGGCCCACAAATCGGGCCGCATGTTGTTGATCGCGCCCATCAGCAAGCCGCCCGCCGAGCGGCCCTCGCAGACGATGTGGCCCGCGCGCCCGTAATTGCGGCGGACCAGCTCTTCCGCGACGGCAATGAAGTCCGTGAAGGTATTGCGCTTCGTGAAGCGCCGGCCGTCCTGGAACCAGCCGAAACCCATTTCCGAACCGCCGCGCACGTGCGCGATGGCGTAGATCCAACCGCGATCGACCAGGCTGAAGCGGCGGATGGAGAAATCGGCGTCCATCGAGATGCCGTAGGAGCCGTAGCCGTAGAGATAGAGCGGGGCCGAGCCATCCACCGGCGTGCCGCGCTTCATCAACACGGTGATCGGCACGCGCTTGCCGTCGCTTGCCGTCGCGAAGAAGCGGCGCGCTTCGTACTGCGAGGCGTCATGGCCAGACGGAATTTCTTGCGTCTTGCGCAACACTTGCGTGCGCGCGGCCATGTCGTAGTCGAACCACTGCATCGGCGTGGTCGGAGATTCATAGACGTAGCGCTGGATCGGCGTGTCGTACTCGTAGCCGCCCGTAAGTTCGAGATTGTACGCCTCTTCCTCAAGAGCGATCGTGTACTCTTCGCCGCGCGCAGGACGCACCACGATCCGCGGCAGCGCGTTCGAACGCTCCAGGCGCACCAGATAATCCTTGGTGGCGCTGAGACCCAGGATGTAGCGCCATTCCTGGTGGGAGATAAGGTCGCGCCATTGCGCTCGCGCGGTGCGGCCAGGCTCGGCGGTCATGACCTTGAAGTCGACTGCGTTGTCGGCGTTGGTGAGGATGTACCAGCGCCCGTTCCAATGCGTCGGCGAGTAGAGCAATTCGTCCTCGCGGGCGGAGAACAGCGTCGGCTGCGCTGTCGGGTTGCGCGCCGGGATGGTGTAGTATTCGGACTGCGCGCCATTACCGGCGGAGATCGCGATAAATTCGCGGCTCTCCGTGGGAAATACGCTCAGGAAAAAACCGTCGTCCGGCTCGTCGTAGACAAGCGTGTCGTCGCCGCCGCGCGCGGGCCGGCGATAGATTTTTGCCGGGCGGCCGTTGTCGTCGCGGAACACCCAGAACAGCAGGCTCGAGTCCGGCGCCCAGCAGAAATCGCCCGTGCAGTTCTGCACGGGGCCCGCCAGCGTTTGGCCGCTTGCGAGGTCCTTCACATAGACCGTGTAGATTTCCGAGCCTTGCTCATCGACCGCATAGGCAAACAGATTGTGGTTCGGCGCATGCTGAGCGGCGATCACGCGATAGAACGTCTTGCCGCGCGCTTGCTCATCCACATTGATCAAAATCTGTTCCGGTCCTTCGCTCCCGCGCGGGCGCCGCGCATAGATCGGATGCTGCGCGCCGGTTTCGAAGCGACGATAATATTCCCACGGACCGTCCGGCGCCGGCACGGAGCTATCGTCTTCCTTCGTGCGCCCGCGCATCTCCTGATAGATGCGCTCCTGCAGGTCAGCCGTCGGCGCCATGACCTGCTCGCGATACGCGTTCTCGGCGTCGAGATACTCGCGCACATCCGCGCGCAGCACGGATGGATCGCGCATCACCTGCTGCCAATTGTCGTCCTTCAGCCACGCATAATTGTCGACACGCGTGCGGCCGAGCTGCTCGATCGTCTTCGGCTCAATGCGGGCGACGGGCGGCGTGGGCGTTTCGGTCATCGATGCATCCGTGGTGGCGCAGGCAGGGAGGAGGGCGAGGGCCGGCAGCGCGGCGCTGGCTTGGAGGATTTCTCGTCTGTTCATGTCTCACCTTCTGAGAGCAAGCGTCGTATCGGGTCAATCTGCTTACGACAGGCGCAAGAGCAGCGCTGTCGCGTCATCGCTGGCTTTGAAGCGCGGGTGCTTTGCGCCGCCTGCGTCCGAATTCTCGATCGCACGCAGTTCGCGCCCGAGTTCTTGCAGGCCCTTTTCCAGCGCCGCGCGGACGAGGTCCCCCGCGTCGTACGCGCGATAGCGGTCCAGGAGCGCCGAAAAACCGTCCGTCATCAAGAGCACGTGCGCCGGCTGCTTCAACTCGAAGTGCTGAACGCGCACGTGCTCGCCGCACGCGGGATCGAGGCCAAAGGTCCATTCCGCGCCCTCGCGGTTGATGGCAGCGCGCTGTGCGCGCAACCGGGCAATCGTTTCCGCGCGCTCCAAAAGCGGCTTATGCGCGTCAGTTTGCCGGGCTGCGTTTTCAGCTTCGCTGTCGGCCGCGCCAGGCGGGCCCCCCGCGACATGAACCGCTCCGTCGCCGCCAAGCGCAACGAAACGGCAATCACCTAGGTCGGTCACGTCGAGCGCGCCGCCGCTGCGTTCCGTCATCATGAGCATCGAACAGATCGGCGACTGCCAGCTTTCATAAGTTCGCCCGTCAAGCAGAGCCGCGAACGCTTCGCTGGCCCCGCGGCTCAACTCGGCGAGGGCGCGGCTCGGGTCGTTGCCGTACGGCTCGTAGAGCCGCCGGTTGAGATATTGCGCGATCCAACTGGCGTCCGAGGCGGTTAGGGTCAGCGGAGTGTCGCTGAGGTCGGTCGCGCCATCGATCACCCACGCGCGGGGGCCGGTGAAGCCGCACACATCGTCGTTCTGTTTCTTGCGATCGCCGGCGAGGGAGATCGACTCGATGACGGTGAGCATCAGGCGGGGTAAACGAGCGAGACGATCTCAGCCACGCACGCTGGCCGCTCTTCGTTCTCGACCTCGATCGTGCATTGGTTCGTGACCTGGAAGCCGCCGCCGCGCGCTTCGCAGGACAGCATCTTCAGCTTCATGCGGATGCGCTTGCCCACTGGCACCATATTGGTGAAGCGCACCTTGTTGGAGCCGTAATTGATGCCGCGGCTGACGCCCGTGTAGGCGATGATATTGCGCGCCAGGAACGGAATTAGCGACAGCACGAGGTAGCCGTGCGCGATCGGCCCGCCCAGCTCCTTGGTGGCCCGTTCGATGTCCACATGGATCCACTGATGGTCTCCG
>JAEWNX010000002.1 GCA_023461135.1 Pseudomonadota bacterium | reverse complement strand
GGGCGCGTAGCTCAGCGGGAGAGCACTACGTTGACATCGTAGGGGTCACAGGTTCGATCCCTGTCGCGCCCACCATTTTCGCCGCCATCCGCCGCATGACCGAAGCCGCTGGTCGCAAGCGCTTGATCCTGCCTGCGAGGGTCGGGCTATCTGAGCCGGCAGATTGGGGAGCGGGACCATGCGGGCGGTATTTCTTGCGGCGGCGGTTTTGGCGTTGACGGCGTGCGCGAGCACGGGCGCGCAGAGTGGGGCAGACCAGCCCGCGTCGGTGCAGGAGCTGCTGACGGGCGTCGATATTCCGTATGAGCAATTCGAACTGGATAACGGGCTCACCGTGCTCGTGCATGAAGACCGCAAGGCGCCGGTCGTGGCCATCGCGGCCTGGTACAATATCGGGTCGAAGGACGAGCCGCCCGGTCAGACGGGCTTCGCGCACCTCTTCGAGCACATCATGCTGTTCAACGGCACCGAGCACGTGCCGAATCTGATTGAGCCGTTGCGCGAGATGGGCGCCACAAACTGGAACGGCACTACCTGGTTCGACCGCACCAACTACTTCCAGACCGTGCCGACGCCGGCGCTGGAGCGCGGGCTCTACATTGAGAGCGAGCGCATGGGCTATATCCTCGGGGCGCTCACGCAGCAGAGCCTCGATGCGCAGCGCGGCATTGTGCAGAACGAAAAGCGCCAGGGCGACAACCAGCCTTATGGCTTGGCGTTCTATCGCATTCTCGAAGGTCTCTTCCCGGAGGGGCATCCGTATCGCCACTCGACGATTGGATCGATGGCCGATCTCGATGACGCGTCGCTTGAAGAAGTGCGTCAGTGGTTCCGCGACAATTACGGGCCGAACAATGCGGTGCTGGTGCTGGCGGGGGACATCAATGCCGCTGAAGCGCGCCCGCTGGTGGAGCGCTATTTCGGGCAAATCCCGCGCGGACCGGAGAATGTGCCGGCGGCGGCCGACGTGCCCACGCTGTCGGAGCGCATTGATGTGACGATGCAGGATCGCGTGTCGAACACGCGGCTCTATCGCACCTGGGTCGTCCCGGGCATCGCGCATGAAGATTTGGTTGAGCTGAACACTGCCGCGCAGGTGCTGGGCGGCCTGGATAGCTCGCGCCTTGACCGCATCCTTGTGCGCGACGAGCAGACCGCCGTGTCCGTAAGCGCCAGCGTGCTGCCATTTCAACGCGTCAGCATGTTCTTTGTCACGGTTGATGTGAAACCCGGCGAAGATGCGAACGCGGTGTCACAGCGCCTCGACGAAATCATCGCCGACTTCCTCGCCAACGGCCCAACGACGGATGAAGTGCAGCGCGTCGCCACGCAAACCGTCGCCGCCAGCTTCTTCAACATCGAGCAGGTCGGCGGCTTCAATGGCAAGACCGTCGCGCTGGCGAACGGCGCGGTGCTTGCCGGCGATCCTGGCTTCTTCCGACGCAATTTGCTGGAGTACGGCACGGTGACGCCGGAAAATGTGCGCACGGCGGCGCACCGCTGGCTCTCACGGCCGGTGCATGCGATGCGGATCGACCCGGGCGTGCGCGAGCCGTACCAGGAAGCCAGCGCCACCAGCCGCCCCGCGCCGGACAATTCGCCGCCGACAGCGCAGCCGCGCGATCCGATGCCGCCCGTCGGCCAGATCGCCGATCTGGATTTTCCGAATGTGGAGCGCGCGCAGCTCTCGAACGGCATCGAAGTCGTCTACGCACGCCGCGACGCCATTCCGGTGACGCTGATGTCGATGGATTTCGACGCGGGCGTCGCCGCCGATCCACAGGGCGGGTTCGGCACGCAGCGGCTGATGCTTTCAGCGATGACAGCCGGGGCGGACGGGCGCGATGCGATGCAGATCGCAGAGGAGCAGGAGCGGCTGGGCGCCAACATCGCCGCGTTCGGTTCGCTCGATCGCTCCACGGTTCAGCTCACGACGCTCTCGGCCAATCTCGGCCGCTCGCTCGATTTGTTCGCCGGCATCGTGCTGCGTCCGGAATTTGCGCCGTCGGAAGTGGAGCGTTTGCGCGAACAACAGCTTGCGCAAATCGCCGCGGAAGTGACGCAGCCAAACGGCCTCGCACAACGCGCCCTGCCGCCGATCATTTACGGCGAGACCCATCCCTACGGTCGTCCGCTCTCCGGCCTCGGCACGGCGAGCTCGGTCACGCCGCTCGATCGCGATGCGCTGGTGCGCTTTCACCAGGCGTGGCTGCGGCCTGAAACGGCCCGCGTGTTTGTGGTGTCGGATCGGCCGCTGGCAGAGGTGCGGCGTGCGCTCGAGGCACGCTTTGGGTCGTGGCGCGGCGCAGCCGACGTCGATGTGGGACGCAAGGACTTCTCCGTTGCGATCCCCGCGCCGCGTCCGCGCATCGTGCTGGTGGATCGCCCGCAATCGCCGCAATCGGTGATTTACGCCGGCTCGGTGCTGCCGATCCAAGGCTCGGACGACACGCTGGCCCTCAACGCCGCCAACGAAGTGCTCGGCAACAACTTCCTGTCGCGCATCAATACGGAAATCCGTGAACGGCGCGGCTGGTCCTATGGCCTCAACGGGCAGGTGCAGTTGCGCGAACACCAGACGCCGTACGTGATCAACGCGCCGGTGCAATCGGATCGCACCGGAGACTCGATCCGCGTGCTGATGGAGCAGATTAACGGCTTCAATTCGACAAACGGCGTGAGCGAGACGGAGCACACGCGCACCATCAACGGCAACATTCGCCAGCTGCCCGGCGCCTATGAAACAGCCGCCAGCATCCTCGGTGCGTTGCGCTCGAACGAGCTCTACGACCGCCCCGATACGTACTGGGAGGATGTCGCGCCGCGCTATCGCGCCATGACCGCCGCGCAGATGGATGCGGCGGCGCGCGCCGTGATCGATCCCTCACGCTTTGTTTGGGTTGTCGTGGGCGATGCGTCCGTGGTGCGTCCGCAGTTGCAGAGGCTGGGGCTGGAGGTCGAGGTGGTGCAGCCTGCGTCGTGAAGATCAGCGCGTGGCGTCGATCAATTGCTTGAGCCGCGCGCACATCTCTGAGGCGGGATCGGTCAGCGGCGCGATTACCGTGAAGTGGTTCGCGCCGGCGATCTCCTCGTAGCGTGTCTGCACGCCATCCTCGCCCCAGGCGCGGACGATCGCGGCGCTCTGGCGCAGGAATTCGCTCGACTCCAAGTCGCCGACGACCGCGTCGAGCACCTTGTCCTCCGGCGCGGGCCAGAAGAGGGGGCTGAGCGCTTCGGCCTCCTCCTCGTCGAGGCCGAGCTTTTCGTTGAGGCTTGTTGGGATCAGCGGCGCGAGTTCGAACACGCCCGAGATCGCGTACGCCGATGGCACATGCGCCTCCGTCGCCAGCAGACACGCGGCGAGATGTCCGCCTGCGGAATGTCCGCTCACGATCACCGGCGCATTGGTCGTTTGGTGCAGAACGGAGCAGGCTGTGCGGATTTGCTCGACAATGTCGCCGATGCGCACATTGGGGCAAAGATCGTAGCTCGGCACAGCCACGCTGACGCCCAGCGCGTTCAGCCCGCGCGCATGCACGCTGTGGAAGCTCTTGTCGAGCGCCTGCCAATAACCCCCGTGAATGTACATGACGGCAGGGCCGTCGCCGGCGGCGAATAAGTCGAGCTTATGCCGCTCGCCATCGCCGTAGGCGATCTCACGCGGCGGCTTGGCTTCGCGGTACGCAGCGCTGTCGCGCGCCCAGCTTTGGATGACGCCCGGGTTCTCGGGAACGCGGGCGCGATTGTTGTATTCTTTTTCGAGATCGAGGCTCATTCCTCGTCAGGGAAATCAAAGCCCGGCCACTTGGAGCCGTAGAGCTGATAGCCGAGGATCGTGTACGTCTGCGCCACATTCGGGTTGGCGCGGATCGATTCTGTCACGACCTTCTGAATCGTGTTGAGGTCCGGGTGCTCAATACGCACGAGGAGATCCCATTCGCCCATGATCGAATAGATATCCATGATCTGCGCGTTTTCATCGCGCAGTGCGTTGCCTACGCTCTCGGGCGTTGCGCCCTGCACGCGCACGAACACGAAGAGGCTATGGTCTGCCATGGAAGTGCTCCTGGCCGGTTCTAGCGCGGCACGACGGCGGTTGTCTCTATTTCGATCAGCGCTTCGTCCTCGATCAGCGCTTTTACTTCCACCACCGCCATGGCCGGATAGTGCCGGCCCATCTTCTCGCGCCAGATCGCGCCGATGTCCGCCTGCGCAGCCAAATAGGCGCGCTTGTCGGCGATGTACCACGTCATGCGCGCCACGTGCTCCGGCCCCGCGCCCGCCTCGCGCAACACCGCCAGCGTATTGTCTAGCGTTTGCGCGAACTGCGCGGAGAGGGTGCTCGCCTCGAACTTGCCCTCCGGCGTCCAACCGATCTGCCCGGCGACGAACACGAGCCGGCCTTCGGCCTCGACGCCATTGGCGTAGCCCTTCGGTCTCGGCCAGCCAGGCGGCAGCAGCGTTCTCATGTGGGCTCCTCATACGCTCTCATCGCTTTGCGCAGTGGCTCCGGCCACGGCTCAGGGCCCATGCCGTCGAGATCGACATAAACGATGACCTGTTCGAATTGCGCCACCGGTGAGCCGTCGACGCTGGCTTCGTGCTTCAACGTGCAGGAGGCGCCGCCGATTTCCGCGACATGCAGCGTCTGGACAAGCTTGTCGCCCATGCGCGCGGGCCGGCCAAATTGCGCGTCGAGCTTCACGGTCGGCACGCCTTTCTTGGCCTCGATGTGCATGGACTTGAACGACGCCCCGAGCGCGGCGAACCAATCCTCCACCATCTCGTTCACGAGGCCGAAGAACCGCGGATAGAACATCAGCCCCGCCGCGTCGCAGTGCTCGAAGCGAACCGTGATTTCGCGCGTGAACTTCATGGTGCCTGGCGCAGCTTGAACCGCTGCAGCTTGCCCGTATGCGTCTTCGGCAGCTCGTCGACGAACGCGACGGCGCGCGGATATTTGTACGGCGCGATCGTCTGCTTTACATGCTCTTGCAAGGCGCGCTCGGTGATGCTGGCGCCCTGCTTCAGCACCACGAACGCCTTGACGATCTGCCCGCGCTCCTCGTCCGGCGCGCCGACAACCGCGCATTCGGCCACGGCGCTATGCGTGAGCAGCGCGTTTTCCACTTCCGGCGCGCCGATATTGTAGCCCGCGGAAATGATCATGT
>JAEWNX010000001.1 GCA_023461135.1 Pseudomonadota bacterium | reverse complement strand
GCGCCGCGCGGCGCGCCGGCCTACCGCGTTACGCTGGACGCACAGGGCGATCGCCTCACCGTGCGCGCCCGCCCGGGCGGCGAGAAGGACCTCGATCGCGTGCAGCGCATTATCGACGCCCTCGCGGATCTCGCCCGCCGCAAGGGCCGCATTCGCGAAGGCGAGGTGCTCGCGGCGATTTCTTTTTCCGAAGAGCACGGCGACACGCCGGGGCCGATGACGCTGCCCCAACTCGGCGGCCTCACCCTGCGCACGCCGCGCCAGGTTCATTACGTCGAGGCCCTGCGCGATGAGAATCTCGATCTCATCTTCGGCGTGGGGCCTGCTGGAACGGGCAAGACGTTTCTCGCCGTCGCCGCTGCGGTCGAGGCGCTCAAGCAGGAGCGCGTGGACCGCATCATCGTCACGCGTCCCGCGGTCGAGGCGGGCGAGAAGCTCGGCTATCTGCCGGGCGATCTCGCCGAGAAGGTCGATCCTTATCTGCAGCCGATCTGGGACGCCTTCCGCAGTCAGATGAACGAGAACGATCTCAAGGCGCGGCGTGAGCGGCGCCAGATCGAGGTCGCCCCGCTCGCCTTCATGCGCGGGCGCACGCTGTCGAATGCGTTCGTGATCGTCGATGAAGCGCAGAATTCGACGGTGCTGCAGATGAAGATGGTGCTGACGCGCCTCGGCGAAGGCTCGCGCATGGTCGTGACCGGCGATCCCTCGCAAATTGATTTGGTGCGCCCCGACCAATCCGGGCTCGCGCACGCGATTTCGATCCTCGAGAACGTTCCCGGCGTGGAAGTCATCCGCTTCGCCGCGCAGGACGTCGTGCGCCACAAGCTCGTCGCGCACATCGTCGAAGCCTATCACCGCGATGAGGCGGGACGTGGCTGAGCGCGTGCTGGACGTGGACATCGTCGGTGGGTCGGACTTGTGGCGCGGCCACGAGGACTTGCTGTCCCGCGCGCTTGCGGCCGCGGCCGCGGAGGAGGGCGCGGAAGGTTCGGTTTCGCTTCTCCTCGGCGACGACGCCAGGATCGCCGCCCTCAACGCGCAGTTCCGCGGCAAACAGGGGCCCACGAACGTGCTCTCATTTCGCGCCGCCACGTCCGGGCCGGACGCCGGACGCTTCCTTGGCGACATCGCCCTGGCGGCGGAAACCATTGTCGAGGAAGCGAATTTTCAGGGTAAACGGTTCGAGCACCACGCCGCGCATTTGGCGGTGCACGGATTTCTGCATCTTTTAGGGTATGATCATCAGGAGCCGGCGCAGGCTGAGAAGATGGAGGCGCGCGAGCGCGCTATCCTTGCGACTCTGGGGATCGGAGATCCCTATGCCTGACGCCCAACAAGGAGTGCAGACGCACCTCAAATGGTAGAGACGTCCGAAGATGCCGAGCCTTCGTCGCGAAGACGCGCGGGGCTGGTTCACCGCTTTTCGCGCTGGTTCGCGCGCGGGAAACAGAGCTCCGCCGCCGCTGTGGAAGAGGCGCTGCGCGAACGCCAAGCCAACGGCGATATGGATGGTGCGCAAAAGGACCTGATCCTGCGCGCCGCAAGCTTCGACCGCTTGAAGGTCGCCGATGTCATGCGCGCGCGCGCGGAGATCGTCGCCGTCGAAGCGTCCTCGACACTGGGCGAAGCGGCGCGCGTATTCTCCGAGAGCCAACACTCGCGGCTGCCGATCTACGGCGAGACGCTCGACGATCCGCACGGCTTCATCCATGTGCGCGACGTGCTCGCGCTGCTGGCGCCGGATGCGAACGGCGAGTCGCGTGCGCAATTCTCCGATCGCCTGCTCACCCGCATACGCCGCGACATCCTGTTCGTGCCGCAATCGATGACCTTGGCGACGCTATTCCTGAAGATGCAGTCGAGCCGCATCCACCTCGCGCTGGTGATCGACGAATACGGCGGCACGGACGGCCTCGTCTCCATGGAAGACCTGGTCGAACAAATCGTCGGCGCCATCGAGGACGAGCATGATGTGGATCCCTCGCTCGTGCTCGAACGCGTCGGCGGTTTTGAAGCTGACGGGCGCGCGCCGATCGATCAACTCGAAGCCAAGCTCGCCGCCAGCCTTGAGCTGCCCGAGCACGAGGACGAGTTCGACACCGCCGCCGGCCTTGCGGTCGCGCTCGCGGGCAGGTTGCCGCAGCGGGGCGAAATCTTGCGCCACCCGGCGGGGTTCGATGTGGAGATCGTCGACGCCGATCCGCGGCGCGTGAAACGCATCCGCATTCGGCGCGCCGACGCAGCGCCCGCCAAGGCGTCGCCCGTCGAAACCGCGCGAAGCCGCAGCGCATGAGCAGTTGACGAGGGGCGCGCAGCGCGCTCCAAAAGCTTACACGGCGGACATTTTCATGGAGTCGAGCTTGAACGCGTCGCCTGACGTCGCGCAGTCGCGCATCCACGCTTGGCTGGGCGCGCGCACGCCGTGGCAGCGGCGCGGTCTGTCCCTGGCCGCCGGCGCGTTCGCGACGCTGGGTCACGCACCCTTCCAACTGACGCTCGCCTTCGTCGCTTCGATCGTCCTGCTCGTGTGGCTGCTCGACGCCGCGTCGAGCAAGCCGAAGCGGCTTTGGTCGGCGTTCGCGACCGGATGGTTCTTCGGGCTCGGCCATTTCACAACCGGGCTGTACTGGATCAGCTCCGCGTTCCTGGTGGACAGCGCTTCTTGGGGCCCGTTGTGGGGCATACCGGCGACGCTCGCGCTCGCCGCCGGCCTTGCGCTGTTTTGGGGCGTTGGCTGCGTGCTCGCTGTGGCGATGTGGACGCGCGACTGGCGGCGCGTGCCGGCGCTCGCTGTCGGCCTGTTCGTTTCGGAGTGGCTGCGCGGAAACATCCTGACAGGATTTCCGTGGCTCCTGCCTGGCTACGTATGGACGCCCGGAGAGCCGGTTTCGCAATTCGCTGCGTTGTTGGGCATCTACGGTTTGACGTTGCTCACGTTGCTTGCGGCCGCGGCTCCGGCCACGATCGCCGATCGCTCGGCAAGTGCGGGACGCCGCTTTGCACCGACGTTGGTCGCTGCGCTTGTCATCGGCATGATTTGGGGGTGGGGCGCTCAGCGCATCGCGAGCGCGCCCGTCGATCTCCCAGGCGCGCAGCCGATCGTGCGCGTCGCGGATTCAGGTCTGAGCCAGCGCGAGAAATGGTGTCAGTTCGACACCTATCGCGAGCGAGTGACCTGCGCGCGCAATCAGGAAGAGCGCGTGTTGCAGCGCTATCTGGACGCGAGCGGCGCGGCCGAGGAAAGCCGCGCGTCCATTCTGATTTGGCCGGAAGGCGCGATCCCAACGATCAACTTTTTCGTGCTGGATAATCCCGAGTTTCTCGCGAACCTGGGTCGAGGACTAGGTGATCGCGCGTTGGTTACCGGCCTCACACGCTGCGAGCCGCGCCCGGCCTGCGATGCGTTCATGCGCGGCGAGATCGGTGCGGATTCGCTCCGGCTCTATAACTCGGCGGCGGTGATCGATGGCGTGTCGGGCGCGCCGCGCGTCGCACAGACCTATGACAAGCACCATCTCGTGCCGTTCGGCGAATACATTCCGTTCTGGTCGGTGCTCAGCCAGCTCAACATCGCGCCCCTGCAGCAAATCGGCGCGGGTTTCGAGCCGGGGCCGCCGCCGACGCGACTCGTCATTCCCGAAGCGCCGCCCGCGGTCGTGCTCATCTGCTACGAGGCGATCTTCCCTGGGATGATCCCGCGCGGTGAAGACCGTCCGGGCTGGATAATCAGCATTACGAATGACGCCTGGTTCGGCAACGGCACGGGGCCGTACCAGCACTTCGCAATGGCGCGTTATCGGTCAATCGAGGAAGGACTGCCGATGGCGCGTGCGGCAAGCGGTGGTTTCTCAGCAATCGTCGATTCTTATGGCCGTGTCGTAAGGTCAACGCTGCGCGAAGGCGGCGTCGAAGCACAACTGCCGCCCGCATTGGAGGAACTTGCACTAGCTTCTGAGCGTAATTTGTTGCTGTTAATGCTGACAATCCTCATTGCAGGATTGCGATTTCTTCCGATTCAACTGCGGGCTGCGAGAAATAAACTATGAACGACGAGCGGGCCGCCAACGCCGTGGATCGAAAGCTTGGTCAGCGCGTCCGCACGCGCCGGCTGGAAATCGGCATGAGCCAGGAGCGCTTGGCTGAACTTCTGGGCGTCACATTCCAGCAGGTGCAGAAGTACGAAAAGGGCATCAACCGGATCGCGGCGAGCCGCCTGTTCGACATCTCCGCCGCGCTCGACATGCCGGTGAGCCGGTTCTTCGAGGGGCTGACTGGACGCGCGGCCGCCGGCGTCGCGGAATCGTCGAAGGACTATATCGACGACGCCCTGGCTACCCCCGAG